>PMKM01000120.1 GCA_003157745.1 Bryobacterales bacterium
TATTTAAGTGGCATTGGGCTGGAAAGCCTGCAGAGCCGAGAGTCATCTCGGCTTTTCCGGCCCTATTCCTCACTTGTGATAATGCAAGTGAAGAGTATTGGGCTTCAGCAGTGCCGCAATCGACTGCAACCACCGGCCCTGGCTGCTGGAATACCCTCGGAGCCGTCCCTCTGTCGCGCATTCACAGGCTTCTCGAACTTCAGCCTCCCCCCCGTTCGCGGGATAATGGAAGATGGCAACCACCCCAACGCCGGTGCGGCCCCTGCCGCGCGCCGCGCCGCACGTTTCGTCCTCCGCTCGCACCGCCGCGGTGATGTTCGCCGGCTTCTGCGCCTTCCTCACCCTCTACGCGCCGCAACCCCTGCTGCCCATGCTGGCGCACGCGTTTCGCGCTTCGGCCGGAACCGTCAGCCTGCTGCTGACCGTCTCCACCGCCGCCGTGGCCCTGGCCGCGCCCTTCGCCGGCGTCGTCGCCGACCGCTTCGGCCGCAAGCGCGTCATCGTCTTTTCCGCGCTGCTCCTTTCGCTCCCCACCGCCGGCGCTGCCCTTTCCGCCAACCTCACGCAGATGCTCGTCTGGCGCTTCTGGCAAGGCGTTTTCACCCCCGGCATTTTCGCCGTCACCATCGCCTACGTCAACGACGAATGGGACCAGGGCGTCGGCGCGGCCATGTCCTCCTACGTCGCTGGCACCGTCCTCGGCGGTTTCAGCGGACGCATGCTTTCCGCCCTGGTGGCGGAGCATTCCTCCTGGCGCTGGTCGTTCGTCGTGCTGGCCGCGCTCGATGCCCTGTGCGCCGCCGCCATGTGGGCCTGGATGCCGCGCGACCGCCGTCTCCCCCGCGCGCGCCGCGAGCCATCCGTCGCCAGCGCCATGCTCGCCCACGTCCGCAACCCTCCCCTGGCGGCCACTTACGCGGTCGGCTTTTGCGTCCTGTTCACCCTCATCGCCACTTTCACTTACGTCAATTTCTATCTCGCCGCGCCGCCCTTCCGCCTCGGCACCGCCACCCTCGGCTTGATCTTCGTCGTCTATTTGATCGGCGCCGTCGTCACCCCCGTCGCCGGCCGCGCCATTGATCGCATCGGCCACCGCTTCGCCCTGGTCGCCGCCTTCAGCGGAGGCATCGCTGGCATCTGCCTCACCCTCATCCCGCACCTGCCCTTCGTCATCCTCGGCCTGGCACTCACTTCAAGCGGCGTCTTCATCGCGCAATCCGCCGCTTCGAGCTATGTCGGCCGTCTGGCCAAGGGCGCCCGCGGCGCAGCCGTCGGTCTCTACGTCATGTTCTATTACGCCGGCGGCAGCTTCGGCGCCGCCATCCCCGGCCGCTTCTGGTCCCGCGGCGGCTGGCCCGTCACCGTCCTCCTCATCGCCGCCGTCCAGGTCATCACCATTGTCCTCTGCCTAGTCTTCTGGAAACCCGCCACCACCCCCGACGACCAACCCTACGCCGCCGGCCAGGTTGGATAGGGTCACGGGGACTAGCCAGCCCCCGGGTTTGACGATACTGCCGCTGGAACTGGTGTAGACTCGGATCATGAAGCCGCCCCAGCGCCTGACCGCCGTTATCGAGCGTGAGGACGATGGCTTTGTCGCCCTATGCCCTGAGTTGGATATCGCGAGCCAGGGTGCCTCGATTGAAGAAGCGCGCGTCAACCTCATTGAAGCGCTCACACTGTTCTTCGAGACAGCCGCCCCGTCGGAGGTCGCCAGCCGCTTTCACAGCGAAGTTTTCGTGACTCAGGTTGAGGTGCCCGTTGGGTAGACTCCGGGTTCTGTCGGGCCCAGAGGTTTGCCGGATTCTCGAACAACACGGATTCGCCGAGGTCCGCCAGCAAGGCAGCCACCGGATCATGCAGAGGCGTTTGGAGACGACCACGATCACCGTTCCCGTTCCTCTCCACGATCCCCTCCGGCGCGGAACCCTGCGGAGCGTCATTCGCCAGTCGGAACTCCCAAGATCGCTCTTCGAGGCCGAAAGCTAGCTTCCCGCTCCTGTACCCCGCCGCAGGTCCGGACGATTCATCCTACGCCGCTCTCCAGGTCGGACAGGGTTGCAGGTGATAGTCAGTCCTCGATTTGGCGACAAACCGTCAAGATGAACTGTCGTGTGCTCCAACTGACGTGACCGGCGTTTTCCGGGAGGAACCGCCGGAAACCACCGGAAGCATCCCAGCCCCAGGGCTGTCCGGCCCCTTTAACAGGCCGGCGCGGGGATTGCTGTTCTCTGCCTTTCCTTCGGGGTTCACGTCGTGCCTGCGACGCAGGGCTTTGCCGGGGCTTGTAGTGGATGAGTGGAAGAAACAGCCAGTTTCGCGGAGGGCGACGAGATCTTCATCGACCCCGTAGTGCTAACGAGAGAGCCGGACGGTCCCGAAATGACTGATCACCGGGTGGACTGGAAAAAGCAGTACGAGATTTGGAATCACGCTAACGGCATAATCTCCAGTCCCTGCCCCTCGCAACAGGATCTTGTTGTTGCCATCATCCAATTGCAGCGTGCGGTCGAGCTTCGGGACAAGATGCTGGATGAGCTGTATAGTTTCACGAAGATTCCGAACAAGACTGCCAAGGCTCCCTATCCCATAATGGAGGACCTGGGCATTATTAGGCCGACAATGAAGGTGCGTTTGCGCGAACTGCGAAACAGGCTCGCGCACGATACCGAGGAACCGCCGCTGGAAAGGGACGCCTGCGAGCTATTGTCTGACACTGCGTGGTACTATCTCAAGGCGACGGATCGACTGACCCAACAGTGCGTCAGCGTTCTGGACTTCAATTATTGGATGGAGAAGACGAGCGTTTCGATGTTCAGTGTGAGGTTTGATAGAACCACTTGGAACGCGCAAGTGGAGGGAAGCGTATCTCCGAAGCTCCTCGTCGGAAAGGAGTCGGCAGATTGCTTGTCGATCCGGCTGAGATGGTCGAGGATCGAGGCGTACAATCAGGACCTTAAATTCCGGGGAGATCTGACCGGGTCGAAAACTGCTCTCGATAAACTGACCCGATACTTTTTCGACGAGTCCGTTCTCTGAGGTGCCGTCAATTCCCTGCCGCCCCGGTGACGACAGCGGCACGGCGGCCGGACGGTGGTACGCTGGCCCAACATTAATCCTGGTAAGTCTCGATCACGTTAGCTGACGTGGACCGGCCGCCCCTGCGCCAGCCTTCGCCTTCACTATCCCAACAACGCCGCCAGCTTCGCGCGCACTTCTTCGATCACTTCGTCAGCGCAGTGGCCGAGTCTCTCCGCGCGGCGGGCCTTCCAGTCGATACTCTTCACGTGGTCGGCCAGGATAACTCCCGTCACTCCTTCACCCATGGGAACGGTCACTTCAAACGGGTATCCCTTCGGCTGGTTCGTAATCGGGCACGCCAACGCCATACCGGACTTAGCGTTGTATACACGCGGACTCAGCACCAGCGCCGGCCGCCGCCCCGCCTGCTCGCGGCCGGCTTGTGGGTCGAACGTCAACCAAATATAGTCGCCGGCCTCCGGTACGAATGCCGCTTTCACCAGGATTCCTCGCCTTGCGGCCGTCCCCAGTCCGTTTCCCGGTGGCGGTTCTTGGGCGTAATTCCGGCGACCAGTTCCTCAATCGAGTACTTCCGCCGCGTCGGCCGCAACACGATGCAGCCATCGCCATCGAGGGCCAGCGCCACCGAATCTCCCTCGCCAAGGCTGGCCTGCCTGGCTACCGCCAGCGGAATCCTGACCGCCAGGCTGTTCCCCCATTTCGATACCGTCGCTTCGTTTCGCATGTGTATCTACTTTGAGTATACACGCGAACCCCGCGCTTTATTTCAGCTTGCGCTCCAGGAAACTCGCCGCGGCCTGGTCGGCTTTCAGCCACGTCCGCCACAGCAGGAAATCGTGCAGCTCGTCGGGGAAGATCAGCTCTTCCACGTCCACGTGCTGCCGGCGCAGCGCGTCGGCCAGGCGCACGGTCTGGCTGAATTGCACATTGCGGTCGTCGTCGCCGTGGATCAGCAACACGGGCGAGCGCCATGTCGAGAGGAACGCCATCGGCGACGACTCGAATGCCAATTGGTAATCGGCCGCCGTGGATGGAATCTCCAGTTCGACGGCCCAATCGTGGACCCCGTGCACATCCACGCCCGCGCGAAACAGATCCGACGCGCGCGCCAGCGACATCGCGGTAAGGAATCCGCCATAGGATCCGCCCCATGCGCCGATGCGCTCCGGATCCACGTCCGCGCGCGAACGCAGATACACGCCCGCGCCCTGCGCGTCGTTATACTCGCTCGCGCCCGAAGAGCCGTACCGCAGCGCCTCGCGAAACTCCATGCCGTAACCCGTCCCGCTGCGGTAATTCACCGAAAGCACCACGAAGCCGCGGCTGGCGAGGTATTGGTTCAGCGCGTAAGCGTTCGCATAGTAATACATGTAGTGCCAGCCCAGCAGCATCTGCCGCCGCGATCCGCCGTGATAGAAAACCACCGCCGGCGCGCGGCTGCCTGACTTGGCCCCAGGCGGCAGAAAAAGCTGCCCGTGAATCGCCAGGCCGTCGGCGCTCGAAAAAACCACCTGCTGCGGCGTCACCATCTGGCCCAGCGGAAAATCGGCTGGGATCGATTCCGGATGCAGATCGCGCACTTCGCCGCCGATGCGAATCGCGGCACGCGCCGGCCGCCGCGCATCGGAATGCAGAAACGCGAGCGCGCCATCGGCCGCCGGCGCGGGCGCCCACTCGATGCCGTCCCCCTTCGTGACCGCCTCCGGCGTGCCGCCCGCCGCCGCCACCTTCCACACATGCCGCCGGTCGATGTCGCCCTGATTCGAGTTGAAAAACACCGTGCCGCCGTCCGGCGCGAGGATCGCGTCCTCCACTTCAAACGCGCCCGGCGTGAGCGACACCGCATCGCCGCCGGCCGCGGGAATCGAGTAGAGATGCGTCCAACCATCGGCCTCCCACGGAAACACCAGCCGCGATCCCGCCCACAGAATCTGCCGCGCGGCGTTGATTTCGCGGAACGCGCTGCCGGCCCCATCGCGCGCGCGGAAGACCTGGCGGCCCCCGCCCGTTTCGGCGGAGGCGACGCGGATAGACCACGGTTCGCCCGCGCGCCGCGGCTCGCGCGGCCCGCGCACGCCGGAAGACGGATTGCGCAGGAAAGCTACGCTGCGCCCGTCGGGCGACCAGGCGGGCTCGCGGTCGTGGTCGGTACTCGGATCGAGATAGCGCAGCGTTCCCGACGCCACCTCGTAGATCCCGATGAAGCCGTGGTCGCCGCGGTCGCTCTCAAATGCGATACGCGTTCCATCCGGCGACCACACCGGCCCGGCGCACTGCCCGCGCGTCTTCAGCGCAACCGCCGGCGCGGTTCCGTAAACCGGCGCCACCCAGAGTTGCCTCTTATGAATCCATGCCACCCGTCCGCCCACGGGCGACACCGCCGCCGATTCGCCCTCGCCGATCTTGCGCGGTGCGCCGCCCGTCAGGCTCGCGATCCACACATCCTGCTCGGTGCCCTTCGCGTCGAGCGCCGGATTCGGATACTCGCCCGCACGATTGGCGCCATCGAGGTCGGTGTAGACAATCGACGCGCCATCGGGCATCCAGACCAGGCCGGAGAGCTCGTGCCCATCGTCCACCGTGTAAGTGGTGATCTGGCGGGCTTGATAGCCCGGCGCTTCGGCCACCCAGATATTGCGCACGCCACGTGCGTTTTCCACCCAGGCGAACTTGCCGCCGCCGGGCGCGGCAACCAGCTCGCTCGGAAACGCGGCGCTCAAAACCTGATCGAGTGTGAATGGCGGCTGTGCGGTGGCGCACCCGGCCACCAGCAGCGCGGCGAGAATTCGCATAGCTCGATTCTATCGCGGTCCCGATTCCTACCGCTTTACTTTGGCCGCCCCTTTCGCTATAACTCGGATTAGGAAGGCCGCACCACGAACGATTTTCGGATCGATGCCATTTCGGACTCCGACCGGCCCACCGACGTGGATTCGCTCATCGGCGAGTTCCGCGTCGATGCCGTTTCGGCGTGCGAGAAGGTCCACGGCGAGGAGCCGATGGCCGGCGAAGGACGCAAGAAGGCCAGGCGCCCGCCGAGCGAGATCGTCGAAGACGAAGTTGTGCTCGACGGAGTCGCCGCGACCGGTGCGGCGCCTGCAGACGACGTCGCCGTGGTCGACTACTACGCGCCGTCGGAGGAAGCGGAAGAACAGGGTAAGTGAGCCTGGCAGGTCGGGACCTGCCTCACTGGCTTTGTCGCAGGCGGCCGAGCGCCAGCAGGATTCCGTGCAGCAGTGCTTGCGGGCGCGGCGGGCAACCCGGGACGTAGACATCGACCGGAATCACGGCATCGACCCCGCCCAGCGAAGCGTAGTTCGTTCCGAAGATTCCTCCACTGATCCCGCACGCGCCCACCGCCACTACAATCTTCGGTTCCGGCGCCGCCGCGTACGTCTTGCGCAGCGCCAGCTCCATGTTCCGCGTCACCGGGCCAGTCACCAGCAGCATGTCGGCGTGGCGCGGCGAGGCCACGAAATGAATGCCGAAGCGTTCGATATCGTGGATCGGGTTGTTCAGCGCGCCAATCTCCTGCTCGCATCCGTTGCACGATCCCGCGTCCACCTGGCGAATCGCCAGCGACCGGCCGAGCAGTTTGCGAATCGCCGCGCCGGCCCGCTCGGCTGTGTCGACCGCGCCGCTCAACCGCGTGGTCCCCCGCAGGCCCGCGTGGCTGCCATCGGGATGCAAATCGTAATCGGCGGTGAGCACCAACTCGCGGCGATCGCTGGCCGCCAGTTCAAACTCGCGTGTCATGCGCACCGCGCCGCCGGCCGCAGCTTCCGCGCATTCGCCACAGAAGATGCACCGCCCGTAATCGACGGTGACCCGCCGCGCGCCGTCCCGGTCGTGGATTTCGATCGCGCCCGTCGGGCACGCCGCGGCCGCCGGCCGCGCATCGCGCCAGGCCGCGAAATCGAACTCGGGCCGCCCGCGAAACTCCTCCGCCACCCGCGCCGGAACCCGCGGATAATCCGCCGTCGCCACGCCCACCGAAAACGTCTTCTGCAGAATATGAAACATGGCTCTACCGGTCCGTGCCCGAGTACGACAGGTTGAAACTCTTGTTGATCACCGGAAAATCCGCGATGATGTTGCCTTCCACCGCTTCCACGATGGCCGGCCAGTTGTTGATCGATGGGTCCTTCACCTTGCAGCGTTCGAGGCGGTTATCCTCGCCCGTGCGCACCCAATGCAGAATCTCGCCGCGCCATCCTTCCACCGCGCCCAGCGCGCATCGGCCCGGCGGGATCGGCTGCGCGGGCGCACGGTGCGCGCCGCCTGGCAGTGCCGCGGTCGCCGCGCGCACGATCCGAAGAGACTCGCCCACTTCGTCGATGCGCACCTGCATCCGATGCCGCACGTCGCCCGCCTGGTAAACCGGCACGCGAAATTCGAGCTTCGCATACGCCGCGTACGGATGATCGCGCCGCACGTCCAGATCGACGCCGGAGGCGCGCCCCGCCACCCCCACCACGCCCAACGTCTTCGCCTTCTCCGGACGCAGCACGCCAGTGTGCTCCAGCCTGTCGCGCGTCGAATCGGACGATTGGATCAACGCGACCAGATCGCGAAACTCGCGCTCCACCGCGTCAATCGTAGGCGCGATTCTGGCAATCTGCAACGGCTGCCAATCCCTGCGCACGCCGCCCACGCGCGCCATTCCACGCAGCGAGCGGCTTCCGGTGAGCGTTTCGTGCAAGCCCAGCAGCATCTCCCGCACGCGGCCCGCATGTGCATTGGCGATGCCGAATCCAACGTCGGTCGCGATCGCGCCAATGTCCGCTATGTGATTCGCAATCCGTTCCAATTCGAGCAGAATCGTCCGCGCGTAGCGCGCCCGCGCCGGTACTTCGATCTCCGCCGCGCGCTCGATGGCGGCGCAGAACGCGGTCGCGTGCGAAAATGCCGAATCGCCCGAAATGCTCTCGGCCAGGAACACCGCGCGAGGAATCGGCATACTCTCGAACAGCTTCTCCGTCGCCTTGTGCGTGTAGAACATGCGAAGCTGCAAATACAGAATCGGCTCGCCCGCCACGGCGAAATTGAAGTGGCCCGGTTCGATGATCCCCGCGTGCACCGGCCCCACCGGAATCCGAAACACGCCCTCGCCCAGCGTTGGCCGGTAGACGTGCCGCTCGCCTTCAAACGGCGGCAGCACCGTCCCAAGCGCGAAATCCTTGCGCAGCGGATGCACGTCCGGCCAGTTATCGTGCAGCGCCACGCGCCGCGGATTCGGGTGCCCGGCCGCTTCCACGCCAAACCAATCCTGTATCTCGCGCTCCTGCCAATTGACCGCCGGCAACTCCGCCGCGAGCGATGGGAACGACGGCTGGTCCGCCGGAATCGGCGCTTTCACAATCACCCACGACGCGTCGCCCGGCCGGTCGAACACATAGTAGTTGTAGAAAACGCCTTCCGCCGCAACGCGGTCTTCGCCGAAAACGCTCGCCAGTCGCGCCGCGTACTCCGTCATCAAATGCTTCACCACCGCCGTCGCGTCCGGGCCGTTAAGCGAGATCGTGACCTGGCCGGAGACAGGCTCCGCGGAGGCGCGCACCTGCTCGGGAAAGCGTTCTCGCAAATCTTCCAGCAGCGATGTCATAACTATTGCCCGCTCACCACCCGCGCCGCCGCGCGAATCAATTCGAGCAGCGGCGCGGGCACCCAGAAGCCGATGATGACCAGCACCGCCGCCAGCGCCACCAGCGACCCATCGCGCCACGGACGCCGCGCCGCCACCGCCGCCTCGCCCGGCGGACCCAGGATCAGACTGCCGACGTGTAGCACAGCGCCCGTGAACACGCCGGTTCCGAACAGGACGAACAGGACACCGGTCAGCACGCGGCCGCCATCGAACGCCGCGCGCAGGATCAGAAACTCGCTCTGAAACAGGCTGAACGGCGGCATGCCGACAATGGCGAGCATGGCCATCAGAAACACCACGCCGGTGAGCGGCATGGCGCGCAGCACGCTGCCCTTGACCTTGGCGAACAGGTCCGTGCGGAAGTGCTGCGACACGTTGCCCGCGCACAGGAACAGCAGCGACTTGGCGATGGTGTGAAACGTCATGTGCAACATCAGACCCAGGCTGCCCAACGCGCCGCCAATGCCCAGCGCGGTCACCATGATGCCGGCGTGGTCGATGGTGTGATACGCCAGCAGCCGGCGATAGTTCTTCTGCACCAGGATGAACGGAACCGCCACGCCCATCGAGAGCAGGCCGAACAGCAGCAACAGGCGCCCCGGGTATTCCGCGCCCAGGCAGCCCCGCGTGAGAATGTAAAAACGAATCAGCGCGTAGAGCGCGCAGTTCAGCAGCGCCGACGAAAGAATCGCCGTCGAAGGCACCGGCGCTTCGCTGTAGGCGTCCGGCTTCCACGTGTGCATCGGCGCCAGCCCCGCTTTGGTCCCGTAACCGAGCAGGATCAGCACGAAGGCCAGCCGCATCGATGGCCGGTCGAGCTCGGCCGCATGTGAAGCGAGCACCGACCAGTTCAACCCCGCCAGCGCGTCCGAGCCCGCCAGCCTGTGGCCCGCATAGTAGGCGAGGATCGTGCCGAACAGCGCCATCGATAATCCCACGCCGCCGATGATCGCGTACTTCCACGCCGCTTCAATCGACGTGATCTTGCCGTAGAACGTCACCAGAAAAACCGACGCCAGCGTGGTCGCTTCCACCGCCGCCCACATCACGCCCAGGTTGTTCGCCACGGCCACGAATAGCATCGCGAAGACAAACAGCGGCGTCAGCGCGTAGTACATGCGAAGCTGCGCCAGTTGCTCCGCGCCCGTTTCGTCGTCGCCCAGCGCTCCGCTCCGTTCGTCGTCGCGCAGGTAGCCGACCGCGTACGTCGCGCACACCAGCGTCACCGAGGCCGTCAGCAGAATCACCAGCGCGCTCAGCGCGTCGGCATAGAAGAAGCCGTCGGCGAGCGATACCGATCCCGCGCGCAGCACCTCGGCCGCCAGCGCGACCGCGATCAGGAAGACCAGCCCGAACCCGGCCACGTTCGCCGCTTCCATCACGGCGCGCCGCCGCGCGGCGAACGCGACCGCCGCCGTGGCAACCGGAACCAGCAGTAGAGCCACCAGCAGCATCTATCCTCGCAGCCTCCGCAGCCGGCTCACGTCCATCGAATCGAAGCTCTCGCGAATGCGGAATACCAGGATCCCGAGCACCATCGCCGCCACCAGCACGTCGAAGAAAACGCCCAGTTCGACAATCAGCGGCATCCCGTACGTCAGCGAAATGGCCGCCAGGAACAGCCCGTTTTCGAGCGACAGCAGCGCCAGCACCTGCGTCAGCGCCTTGCGCCGGTTGATCATCGTGAAGAACCCGATCAGAAACAGCGAAATCGCCACCGCCAGCGCGTTGTGGCCCAGCCCCGGCTCCTCCGGACGGTAGAACGATTCGGCGACCACGTAACCGACCAGCGTCAGCCCGCCCGCAATCACCACCGAAATCGGCACGTTGATGATCGGCGCGATCTCTTCCTGAATCTCCACCCGCTTCACCAGCCGCTCGAAGAGTATCGGCACCAGCATCACTTTGACGATCAGCGTCAACGCGGCAACGACGTAAATGTGCGGCGCGTGGTTGTACCAGGCGATGGTGGCGGCAATCGCGGCGAGGAAAAACGATTGCGCCGCGAAGATACGTATGTGCGCCACAATCCAGCGCTGCGCCACCATGGCAATCTGCAGCACCAGCACCAGAGCCGCCATCAGGGTGACGATGCGCTCGCCGAGTTGCATATCGTAAAGAGGTTTGATCGGCATCAGAAGAGAAATGTCGAAACCAGCGCCAGCGCTCCCAGCGTGAACGCCACCGCCAGCAATTCGGGCACGCGGAACAGGCGCATCTTCGCGTTGGTCGTTTCGATCAGCACGATCGCGCACGCCAGCAGCAGCAGCTTCGTCACCAGCCAGCCTATGCCCGATAGCGCGCCGAAGTTGAACCAGGTCGGTTGCAGCCCCACCGGCCAAAAGCAGTTGATCAGCAGCGTCATCAACACGAGTTGCTTCACCGACGCCGCCCATTCGAGCAGCGCCAGGTACGGCCCCGAGTATTCCAAAATCATCGCCTCGTGAATCATCGTCAGTTCGAGGTGCGTCGCCGGATTATCCACCGGAATGCGGCCCGTCTCGGCGATCAACACCAGCGCCAGCGCGGCGAAAGCGAACATTTGCGCAGGGGCCAAGAAGCGCCACGTCTGCCCAATCGCCGCGCCCGCGATCTCGGTCATCCCTGTCGACCCGGCGCCAATCGCCACCGTGAAAATGGCCAGCATCATGGCCGGTTCCGCCAGCGCGGAAATCGTCATCTCCCGGCTGCTGCCCAGTCCGCCGAACGAACTGCCGCTATCCAGGCCGCCCAGCGCCAAAAAGAATCGCCCCAGGCCGAGCAGGTAAATCACCGCCAGCGCCCCGCCGAAAAGCCCGAGCGGCGCCTCGGCCGCCACCATCGGAATCATCAGCCCGGCCAGCACCGTGCTCACGAACACCACCCACGGCGTGGCGCCGAAGATCCACGACGCGGTCTCCGGAATCACCATGCCCTTGCCGAACAGCTTGCGCAGATTCCGGTATGGCTGCAGGATGCCCGGCCCGCGCCGCGTCTGCAGGCGCGCTTTCAGGGTTCGGATCACGCCCGTCACCAGCGGCGCCAACGCCACCAGCAGCGCCAGTTGCGCGAGTGCTTCGATCAATCGCGCCATCATTCGCGCACCCCAAACAACAGCAGCAGCACCAGCGCAATAAAGATGTACGCGAGGTAAGCGTGAATGCTGCCCGCCTGAATCGCGCGCATGCGGTTCGCCCCCGCGAGTATGCGTTCGCGCAGCGGTGCGTAAATCCGTTTCTCGAATGCCGGTTCGATCTCGCTTTCAAATCGGATCGCGCTCGGGTAATACGGCGACACTTCGTATTCCGCCTGAATCTCCCTGCGCGGCCGGTAGAGCGCGGAGAAGATCATCCGCAGCGGTTTCGAAAACGCCGTCGCCGTGTATTCGTTGTCCGCCGTCAAGCCCGGCAGCCCGCAGTCCCACGCCGGCCCGCGCACGCTCCGCCGCTTCCACCGCAATGCCAGCGGCCAGGCGAACGCCACGCCGGCAATCAGGAACAGCAGCGCGATTCCGAATGGCGATATCGTCCCGCCGTGCGGTGTGCCCGGCGAAAGTGCGAACCCGCGCGCCGTTACCAGCGCCGCGCTCGAGCGAATTCCCAACGTCTGTTCCGTGATCGAGTCGAACACCCGCACGAACCACGCCGCGCCCAAACCCAATACCACGCAGCCCACCGCCAGCATCCCCATTCCCGCGCGCATCTCCGCCGGCGCCTCGCGCGCTTCGGCCGCTTCCTCGCTCCGCGGCAATGCCAGAAACGGAATCGCGAACGCCTTCACGAAACACGCCGCAGCCAGCGCCGCCGTCAATGCCAGCAGCGATCCGGCGATGGGAAATACCAGTCGCGTCATGCTGCTCGTCGTGCCGAACCCCGCCAACAGCGCCTGATAGGTCAGCCATTCGCTGACGAACCCGTTCAGCGGAGGCAGTCCCGAAATCGCCACCGCGCCCACCAGGAAGCACACCGCCGTCACCGGCATGCGCCGGATTAGCCCGCCCATCCTCTCCATGTTCCGCGTGCCGGTAGCTTCCACCACCGACCCCGCGCCCAGGAACAGCAGCCCCTTGAACGTGGCGTGGTTGAAGGTGTGATACAGGCCGGCGATCAGCGCCAGCGCGGCCAGGTTCGTCTGCCCGAGCGACCGGAACAGCAGCGCCGCGCCGAACCCCATCAAGATGATGCCGATGTTTTCGATGCTGTGGTACGCGAGCAGCCGCTTCAAATCGTGCTCCATCAGCGCATACAGCACGCCCAGCAGCGCCGACGCCACGCCCAGCGCCAGGACAGTGGTTCCCATCCACAGCGGCGGCGGCCCGTAGAAGTCGAAGAACACGCGCGCCATGCCGTAGATGCCGGTCTTGATCACGATCCCCGACATCAGCGCCGAAACGTTGCTGGGCGAGGCCGCGTGCGCTTCCGGCAGCCAGATGTGAACCGGGACCAGCCCCGCTTTCACGCCAAAGCCGAAAAGAAACAGCAGGAAGATCGCGCCCTGTTCGAGCGGCGCCATCCGCGACGCCAGCAGGTGGAAGCTCGCGAAATCCGTGCTGCCACTCGCCGAAGTGAGCAGCAGGAACGCGATCAACAGCAGCCCCGTCCCCGCATGCGACATAATCAGGAACAGCACGCCCGCGCGGCGCGCTCGCGCCTTTTCGTGTTCGAAGCCGATCAGGCAGAACGACGCGAGCGCCATCGACTCCCACGCCACCAGGAAGAAGAACGCGTTCGCCGCCGTGAACACCAGCGTCAGGCTGGCCAGCAGCAGGTTGAAGAAGAACCCGAACGCGCCCAGGTTCCGCCGCCCTTCCATGTGCCGCAGGTATCCGAACGAGTAAACCGAAACCGCCGCCGCCAGCACCGCCAACGTGAGATTGAAGAACGCCGATAGCGGGTCCAGCCGGACCGCGCAGGTGAACAGCGGATTGCCGAACGGAAGTCCGATGGTGGCCGCGCCACCGCCGAAGATCGCCGCAGCCGACCCCGCCCCTTCGAGTGCCGCGCCCGCCAGAGCCGCTGCGCAACCCACCCTCCGCGCCAAAGCCGGTTCGCGCCACAGTGCCAGGCACGCCGCCGCCCCCGCCAGCCACACCGCGATTCCGCCCAGGAATAACGCTCCAATCACCGCGCCGGCGCCTCGCGTTCCACTTCCTCGAGCACCCGTACGGCATCGGCCAGGTTGGTCTGAAAATACCGCCGCATGATGTCGAGAACCTCCACCAGCACCGGGTTCGGAATCGAATAGAAAACCTGGTTACCGTCCTTGCGGTTCGCCACAATTTGCCGCGTCCGCAGGATCGCCAGGTGCTGCGACAGGTTCGCCTGCTCGAGGCTCAGCTTCTCCTGTATGGTCCGCGCGGAGAGCTCGCCATCTCGCAAAACTTCCAGAATGGCAATTCGCGTAGGGTGCGCCAAGGCCTGGAAAATGCTGGCCTTATACGCCCGCAGCGTGTCCTGCATCTTATTAGAATATTCGATACCGCGAATATCCGCAACCCATGTGGGCCGCTCGGGGTCTCGAAAGAGGCATCACATGACGCCGCTGATCTATCGGTTTTTTCGTCTTGTCACCCGCCCCGCCCGCGCACTAAACTCATCAGAGGAGGAGGCATCCACGTGAGACGTTACTGCGCCCTTTTGTCCCTCTTACTGCCCCTTGCCGTCGCGGCATTCGGGCAAATGCAAGTCTCGTCTTCGTTTTCCACCGGTCCCAACAATTCGCCGCGTGGTTCATTCACCTTCCAGTCGCCCTCGTTCGCCTCGCGCCCGGTAGTCGGCGCACCCTACTATGGCGAACATATCTCGGAGCAGGTGCAAACCCTCGCCAATGGCGCTCATATCACGCATACCAACGAGAACTTTAGGACCTGGCGCGATTCCGAAGGCCGCACCCGCACCGAGCGCCTCGTGATCATCGCAGGTGTGCCACAGATCATTCAGATCACCGATCCGGTGGCAGGGTACAACTACGTACTCGATACCGAGAAGAAAGTTGTCCATCGCATAGCCGTCCCGGCAGTGACCCCGTCCGCAAAATCGACCCGTCCGGCCGCAGCCGGCTCCTGCAACTGTGAACGTACGGCCAAAGCGGCCGCCACCGAACCGAAATCCGATGAGCCCCGGCGCCATTTTACCAACGAGTCGCTCGGCACCAAGACCATCGACGACATCGTGGTCGAAGGATCGCGCACGACGACGCTCTTCCCAATCGGTTCCACGCACAACGATGCGCCGTTCAAAGTGATCCTGGAAACCTGGCGGTCACCGGAACTCGGCCTCGTGTTGCTGTCGACGAACGACGACCCGCGCTACGGCGTGAGCACCCTGAAGATCGTCAATCTGAACAGGCAGGAACCCGACGCCGCCCTGTTCGTGCCGCCCTCGGACTACGCCATTGTGGACGAGACCGGCTCCTTCACCATCACCTCGGGCGCCGAGTAGCGCGGCATCGCCATCGTGGCGCCGGCTGTCAAGCCTGCTGTGTCGAGAGTCATCTCGACATTTCTTGCCTCGCGCGTATCTCAATACCGACGCTGTCTTCCGTTAGTACTAACTATCAGCGTCAGATAAATCCTATCACCGGCTGAAAGTATTGAATTTCTATTACTGACAATCTTGACTTCCGGCCGCGCTGCGCCCAATATAAATCTCTTCCGTAGTAACGCAGCGCCAGCGAATTTCCGAGGAGACCAAGCAAGTGGATTGGAAGCAGTGGGAAGGTCACGTCGTCGACGGGAAATTCCTTTTAATTCAGCATGTTGGCGGTTCGGCGCAATGCGCCGTTTTCTCCACCGAGTACGGAGCACAACCTGCGCGACGGGCGGCGATCAGGCTGGTTCCGGCCGATTCGACCGCGGCGCAAACCTGGATGTTGCGGCGCGAACTGGCCGCGCGCCTCTCGCATCCCGGCCTGCTGCCGCTCTTTCAGTTCGGCGAGTGCCAGCTTGCGGGAACGCACCTGACCTACGCCGTGATGGAACAGGCCGATGAGGATCTCTCGCAGGTGATTCCCGGCCGGCCGCTCGACCCGGCGGAGACGCGGGAAGTTCTCGGTGCGGTGATCGAGACCCTCGGGTACCTTCACGCCGAGGGCTTCGTCCACGGCTGCCTGACTCCGGCCCACATCATGGCCGTCGGCGACCGGATCAAGATCTCGAGCGACGCGCTGTTGCGGACCGGCGAATCGAGCGACGATCTGTGCGAGCCCAACCCGAATGGCCCGCCCGAAGGCCGCGCCGGAATGACGCCCGCCGGCGACGTCTGGTCGATCGGGATGATGTTGGTGGAGGTCCTGACGCAGCGGCCGCCCGCCTGGGATGGCAACGCAGCGGCGGACCCGGTGGTCCCCGAACAATTGCCCGCGCCATTCCTCGAAATCGCCCGGCGCTGCCTGCGCTCGGACCCGCGCCTGCGCTGTTCGCTCGACGACATTCGCCTGATCCTGAACCCACCCGTGGCCGCGCCGCAGCCGCGCCTGGAGGTCGTGCCGCCCGCGCACACGGCCAAACCGGCTTCGCCTCAGCCGGCTTGGAGCCGCCATTATCTTTTGCCGGCTGCCGTCGCCGGCGTCCTCCTGGGAGCGCTCGTCTGCACGGGAGTCGTGCTGACACATGCCCGAGTGTCCGTCCCCGTAGCCGCGCCGCAGTCCGCCGCGCCCGCCTACCCGGGCGTCGTCGAAAAGAAGCCGGGGCCGTTTTCTCCGAAGTCATCACCCGTGGATGCCGCTCTCCGCAAAGCCGCCAAACCCACCGAAGAGCCGCCCGCGGCGAAGGAGTCCGCCGTCGAGTTCCCGGCCCCCGACGTGGCTAATCGCGCCCTGCCCGAGGTTCCCCGCGAAATCATGGCGACCATTCGCGGCCTGGTGCGGGTGAGCGTCCGCGTCCGCGTCGATCAGTCCGGCTCGGTGGTCGATGCCCAACTCGCCTCGCTTCCGGGGAGCAAGTACTTCGACCGCGTGGCCCTGGAAACCGCGCGCCGCTGGACGTTCCAGCCGGCCGCTGCCACGCGAACCGGCCCCGAGAGGGCGCGACTGCTGCGATTCGATTGCCGCCCCGACGCCTGCCAGGCCTCCGCCGCCGCCGTCGAGCCGTAGTTAGAATACGGGTATGAGTCTTCGAGCAGGATTGTGGCTAGCGGTCGTTACGCTGACAGCGCTGATTCCCGGAATAGGAATCGGCCTGATGGGAAGATCCCGGCGTTGGTCGGAGACGCGCTGCCGCAGGACGGCATTGATCGCTGCCTTCGGGCTTTGGATCCTGTGCGGCCTCGTCGCTTCTTTCGCGCTGCACACGAGCGCGTGGGGATGGTTCTCGGAAGACCCAATCGAGCGACAGATTGCTGGATTGATTTGGTATCTTGCGGTGCTGCTGGCGGCGCCGGTTGCGGTCAAGGTTGCTTACCCCGCCACCAAGATCACCCAGTTGCGGCTTTGGTAGCTTCTCGCGTTCCCCGGCGCACTGCGCGCCCGGAACGACAACACCGATTTAGGAGCTGAAGACAACACATGAAAGTAGTCGCGTTCAACGGCAGTGCGAGAAAGAACGGCAACACCACGATCCTGCTGCGCTACGTGCTCGGCGAACTGGAAGCGGAAGGCATCGAAACCGAACTCGTGCAACTGGCCGGATCGAAGATCCATGGCTGCGTGGCCTGCCGCACGTGCTCGACACGCAAGGACGGGCACTGCGGGCAGACCAACGACGATGGCAACGCCTTCATCGACAAGATGGCGGCGGCGGACGGCATCCTGCTCGGCTCGCCGACCTATGTCTCCGACGTGTCGCCGGAGATCAAGGCGCTGGTCGACCGCGCCTGCATGGTCGGGATGGCTAACGGAGGAATCTTCCGCCGCAAGGTGGGCGCGGCCGTGATCGCAGTGCGCCGCGCCGGCGCGATCCACGCCTTCGATTCGCTGAACCACTTCTTCCTCATCAGCCAGATGATCGTCCCCGGATCGTCTTACTGGAACATCGGAATTGGCCGCGAGGCGGGCGACGTGGAAAAGGACGAAGAGGGCATCCGCACCATGAAAGTGCTGGGCCAGAACATGGCTTGGCTGCTGAAGAAACTGGCCTAGCAGTTCTTGGGCGCGCGGCCGCGCCGTGCTTTCCCTCTATGCCACGCGCTCGTCGCCGGCGGCGCAGGCGTCGCGGTCCAGATCCTCCGAGAGGAGGATCGCTTCCGCCAGCGCCCGCATGGGACGGCGCAACCGGCGGCTCTGATTGCGCAGGCGGAAATAGGCGTCTTCCTCGGTGATGCCGTACTTCTGCTGCAAGAGTCCCTTGGCGCGCTCGATGATTTTGCGCGTTTCCAGTTCCCGCTTCATCTCCGCCGTCTCCTCCATCAGACGCGCGTTCTCCCGCTCCAGCAGAGACTTGGAAATGGTCACGCCAAGCTGCTCGCCAATGAACTTCATGACGGCGATTTCCTCGCTCGAGTGATCGTGCGGCAGGCGATGATGCACGTTCACCACGCCGATCAGGTCGCCGGCCGAGACCAGCGGCACGGAAAGGAACGCCTCATAGGTATCCTCGATCAGCGTCTGGAAATGTTTGAAACGCGGATCGGCGAAGGCGTTTTTTCCCAGCGCCACCGCCGACTTGTTCTCCGCCACCCAGCCGGTCACCCCTTCGCCAACCTTGATCCGCAGCTTCCCCAGATCCGCGGCGTGCGGCACTTGCGAGGCGTGCAGCACCATTTCGTTCGATGCGCGATCGAAGAGGTAGACCAGGCACGCATCGCAAGCCGTGGCCCCCGCCGCGAGGCCCAGCACCTCGCCCAGAATTTCGTCCACAGACAACTCCGAGCTGACCACGTTGCTGACCCTGTGCAGCAAGCCAACTTCCGCGTCCGCTACGGCCATCCTCGTTGTTGTTCCCATGTCTCAAATTAAGCCGCTGCGGCGCGCACGTCCAATTGAAAATTTCTATGCGCGGCATCGTTACCCTTTGCTTACAGCCGCGTCCCAAAGATGCGAAACAAGTTAGCCGACGCCGCGCGCCGGGCGTACCAGTACGGACATGAGCTGCGCCCGGGTGTTTGGAAGCGGAGCGAAATCGACGCGGGCGGCGGGTGGCGCGGACACTGCGCCTTCAGCGGCGGGAGATTCGGGACCGTGGAAGAACCGCTCCGGGCGGGGTGAGGTTACTTACTCGGGAGGTTGGTCGATTGTCGGAATACGGGCAAGCTAAAGCATGCCCCACCATGCGGAGACACTTGGGGCTTGGAGAAGTTAGTAAGTGCTATAAGTGCGTTACGGGTGGCCGGGGTTATGCGGACTTATCGCCGTGCGTATCGGCCACCCGATGGTTTAAGTAGAAACTTCGATGACTCGGGCCCGCTGGATGGCGGACATGTCCCTGTCGATTCGTTCCTTACTCTCTGTTATCCNNCCCATGGGGGACCCCGCATGCCGTTCACGGGCGCCGGAAGTTCAGTACCAACTCAATCAACGTCCCCTGGCCAGGGATAAAGACTAGCAGCGGAGCATTGCGCCACAGTCCTACCTTAAGTATGCGCTCTGCGTCAAGGGATTTTAGGGTAAGTTGTTGAGTTGGTTGAGAAGATAGGTGGTGACCGCAGAGCGGGGCGCGCCCGCTCCGCGGTTGTGAAGGCTCAAGAACACCTACTGCACCGGTAAGGTTGCCGCCGGCGAGGTCGCGCCGCCGATCTGCAGCGAAATGGGGACGCTGCCGGTATTGGCGCCCGCCGGCACCAGCACGTTGATCTGATACAGTCCCTGGTAGCCGGGAGCCAAGCCGCTGAAAATGACGCTGGCCGGGGCGCCGCCGATGGTCACCACTGGTGTGGCAGTGGTCCAGGAGAGCGGACTGGCACTGGCCGGCACGCCGTCTCCGGGCGGATTCGTGACCGGGCCGAGGCTGTTGGCGTACAGGGAAATATACTGTCCCCGCTTGGCCGGGTTACTGGTGGTAATCAAGCTATAGTTGGAATCCAGAGCGCAGGCCGCGCCGCAGCTCACGAAGAACGCCGGGGCGTAGTTGGCGATGGGCACCGTGATTACGTTGCTGAACAGCTCGGATGAATACTTCGCATCGATCGACAGCTTCACCTGGGCCGAAGTCTGCCCCTCCAGTTCCCACGGCACGATCAGGTTGACCTGGCCGGGACTGACAAAGTAGGGATAGCCGGGATAAGTGGCGCCGGAGACATCGAAACTGACGCTCACGTTATCGAAGGCGAGAGGATAGACGCAAGCTCCGGTCGGGCATTGGAGCGAGAAGAGGTCCAGGGTGACGTCGCTCAAATTGCCGCCGAAGATGGCGGCGTAGGATCCCGGCACCAGCTTAGTGGCGTAGGACGCGGCATCGGCCACGCCTCCCGTGGAAATCGACGGGGGCGTCTGGATGTTCGCGTAAAAGACGTCCGATTGGCCGGCGGCGACGAAAGTGATGGTCGGCTGGCCTGCCGTGGAGCCCAGCACCGGGTCCATCCACGCCCACCCGTACTGATCGGTGGGGCAGGTGATGCTCGAGGAACTGGAAGCCGGCGAGCAAACAGGCGCGCCGGAAACGCTGTTCAGCGTCATGGCGCCGGCCGGCGATACGGTGAAGGTTACCGAAGCGCCTCGCACCGGCACGCCAGACGCGTCGGTCAACTGCAAGTAAGGCCAGCCGCCGGTATCGGTGCCGGGCGCGCCTTCGAGGACCGTGTACTCCGGAGAGAAATTCGGCTCGACGCCGCAACCATCCGACGACGAGCTGCAATTGGTTCCCTGGGCGACCAGCAGCATGAAGGGGATGTGCAGGCTACCCGATCCCAGCGCGATGCTGCCGGAATACTCGCCGGCGCTGGACGGCGCGCCGGAAAGCGCCACCGTCAACGTGGCGGTTCCACCGGCGCCTAGCGCCGAGGTGGAGAGGTTCGCCGTAACCGTGGCGCCGCTCATCGAGCCGGCGGCGCCGTTGACGGTGCAGCAGGTAACCTTTGGAGTGAGCGCCACCGGGCTCGAGGAGAGATTGGTGACGGTGATGGTTTGCGAGAGCGAACCGGAAACAAAGCCGAAGGAGACCGTGGCCGGTTCGGCGGTCAGGCTGGCGCTCGTGGCGGCTCCTGCGTCGAGCAAGCCGGCACCGATCCATTGCGCATCCACCGCGTTGGCGGAGTCGTCCGTGGTCACCGTCTGCGCCGTCGAATTGACGATCAACGATCGCACCTGGGTGCCGCGTGCCAGATGCGGATGGGCCTGAATCGCGAGCGCCGCGGCGCCGGCCGTCAGAGCGGTCGAGAAACTGGTGCCGTCCACCGCCATGAATCCGTTGGCGCTGTAGAGGTCCGAGTCGTAGGCATCGAAACTCTGGGTGGGCACGTAGAAGCCGCCGTAAACGTACAAGGACGTATCCCAACCTCCGGTAGCCACGAGGTCGGGTTTGAGCAGGCCGTCCGGCGTGGGGCCGAACGAGGAATAGCCCGCCACCATATTCGCGGAGAGCGCGTTGTAACCGAGCGAAACCCAGTACGCGCTGAGCGCGCTCACATCTTCCTCCTGGCCGCCGAAATCAATCGTGGCCTGTCCGGGGTGGGCGTCGATGTACGCTTTGAGGTTCAAACCGTCCGTGTTCGAGACGGCGACCGCGGGACCAGTCACGGATGTCATATCGCTCGGACCGGAGTCGAATGGGGCGACGGCGGTGCCGGAGGGCTCGATGAAAATGAAACCCACCGCACCCGCGTTCTGCGCGTTGAGCCCCGCCGTGTTGGCATCGCACGTCCCCGGGGAAATCAAGGCGAAGGAATTGGTCAACTTTCCGGCCGGCAGCGAAGTGCAGGCGGTGGCATCGCCGATCTGCGCCAGGTCCACCAGCGTTGCGGTATTGGCGCCCGGCAGGGACTCGCCGGGGGCGGAACCGGAATCGCCCGTCATCGCGACGAGGTTCTTGACGTTAGACGGCGCACCGGCGGCGGCCGCGCTCACCGTGGGCTGCATGATATGGGAACTGGTGCTGGCGCCGACGGAGATCACGTCGGGGGCGCTGGACGGCGAGTTGATGGTATTGAAACTGGGGTAGGTATTGTAGCCATAGTCGTACGAATCCGCGCCATCGTTGCCGGCGGCGGCAACCACGACCGGAATGGGAATCGAACTGGCGAGCGCACCGGCGGGCCGGGCGCTGGTCGCCGCGAGTTCAAACGCCTTGGCGAACGGATCGTTGGACCAATTGGTAGTCGACAGCCCGCCGTACGACATGCTGATGACATCCATGCCATCCTTCACGGCGTCTTCGAGCGCCTGAACGGCGGCCTCTTCACTGGTGTAGCCGAAACTGCCGGAGATCTTGTAAACGCCGATGTAGGCCTTGGAAGCCATGCCCTGCAGCGCGATGGGCGATCCGCCGGTCGAGTTCGCCGGGGTGGCGATCGAATTGCCGGCCGCGATCATGGCCGTGGCCGTGCCGTGGCCATAGCGGTCGTGCGGGAAAGGATCGTCGGGGTCCGAGTTCGCGGCCGGATTGGAGCCGCTTCCGGCGCCCAGCAATTGAACATAACTGCGCGCCACGATCACCTTGGAGTTGGTGTAGGCGGAGCACGAGGTGCCGGAACCGGGAAAGCCGCTGCAGAGGGGGAAGCCGGACGGCGCGGTCAACGAAGAATCGTGGAAGGCCGGGTTGGCGAGGTCGATACCGGAATCGAGAATCGCGATCTTGATTCCCTTGCCCGCGTTCGATTGGCCGCCCACCGCGTTCCAGGCGGAGGAGGCATCCGCCAACTGCTCGGCGCGGTTGAGGCGCGCGCGCAGGCGGCGCATGGGGGTCACCGACTGCACGCCGGGAATGGCGCGCAGTTCTTCGATTGTGTGCCCGGGCGCGGAAACGAAGAGGGCATTCAGCAGGTGCGAAACCTGGCTGGTGACCGCGATGTGGCGCGAGGCCAATTCGCTCGCGACCGCGGCCTGCCTGGCTGCGATGTCGCGGCCGTAACCGGCGGCAGCCGAAGAACCGGCGTCCGCGCGCATCGGGAAGCGCTCGGCCACGGGCGGATCCTTGAGGACCACGACGTAGCGGTCGGGCAGATAGGGCCGGAAGGACCGGGCCGGCGCAATGTGGCGGGCGCGGGCAGGCGGCCGGGAAGCCGGCGCTGCCGTTGCGGCCACTGCGAGCGCAGCGACACAGGCCAGTTTAAGAGTGCCATTGGACATGCTGGACAGACGGGCCCAGCACGTGTCTGGTTTCGCGCGGTGAAGTTTCACCCCTACATTGTAAGTTGCGGGCGGACCAAATGGGATAGCCCTAAAGAGCCGGTGCACGTCTAGTGGGGCGGACGAATCCGCCCCACAGTATTGAACATTACACTGCGCCGCCGCCGCGGCCGAGCAGAGCCAACGCAGCGGCAGTAACGCGGTCCACCGTGAAGCCGAAGTGCTGGAACAACTCGGCGCCGGGGGCGGAGCCGCCAAAGCGATCGAGCCCGATGACGACGCCTTCGTCGCCGGCGAAGCGACTCCAGCCCATGGTGGCGCCGGCCTCGACGGTGACGCGCTTGCGAACGGCCTTGGGCAGCACGCTCTCGCGGTACGCTGCATCCTGTTGGTCGAACAACTCCCAACTGGGCAGGCTCACCACGCGAGCGCGGACGCCCTGGCCGGCCAGTTTCTCGCGGGCCTGGACGCAGAGCGCGACCTCGGACCCGGTGCCGATCAGGATCACCTCGGGCGGGCCGCCGGCGGCTTCGGCCAGAATGTAGCCACCGCGCGCCACGCCGGCATCCCTGGCGTCCGCGCGATCGAGGTGCGGCACGTTCTGCCGCGTCAACACGATCACGGACGGGCCATTATGGGCGGCGGCGAATGCCCAGGCTTCGGCGGTCTCGGTGGGATCGGCGGGCCGCAGCAGGGTAAGGCCCGGAATGGCGCGCAGACCGGCCATCTGTTCGACCGGCTCATGCGTGGGGCCGTCCTCGCCGACGCCGATGCTGTCGTGCGTGAAAACGTAGATCACGCGCAACTGGCTGAGCGCGCCGAGGCGGATGGCCGGCTTCATGTAATCGGAAAACACCATGAAGGTGGCGCTGAACGGCAGCACGCCGCCGTGCGCCGCCATGCCATTGACGGCCGCGCCCATGGCGAGTTCGCGCACGCCGAAAGCCACGTTGCGTCCGCCATAACCCCAAACGCCGCCGACCGCGCCCGGCGTGCCGGGGCCTTCGGATTCGGGCGGTTGGAAATCGCCGAGGCCTTTGAGAGCGGTCTCGGTGGATGGATTGAGATCGGCCGAGCCGCCCATCAGATTCGGAATGCGCTGCGCCAGTGCGTTCAACGCGATGCCGCCGGCGACGCGGGTGGCGATGGCCTTATCGCCCGGCTTCCATGCCGGCAAAGCGGCCGCCCAATCGGCGGGCAGCTTGCCAGAGATCAACATTTCCAACTCGGAGGCTTCCGCGGGAAAATCCTTGCGGTAAGCGGTCAGACGGGTTTTCCAATCCTGCTGCGCTTTGGCGCCCTGCTGGACGGCGGCGCGGAAACGGGCCAGCGCCTCGGGCGGAATGAAAAACTTCTCCGTGCTCGGCCAGCCCAGCGCCTTCTTGGTCGCGAGTAATTCCTCTTCGCCGAGCGGCGCGCCGTGGGAATTAAAACTATCCTGCTTCTTCGGACTGCCGTAGCCGATGTGGGTGCGGACCAGGATCAGAGACGGGCGGCTATCGGCCTGGGCCTCGCGAATGGCGGCGGCGACTTCGGCGGTATCGTTGCCGTCGGCCACCGCGCGGGTGTGCCAGTCGTACGCGTCGAAACGCTTGGCGACGTCCTCGGTGAAAATCAGGCTGGTGGCGCCGCCGAGCGAAATGTGGTTGTTGTCGTACAGGTAGATCAGCTTGCCGAGCTTCAAGTGGCCGGCCAGCGACGCGGCTTCCTGGGTGATGCCTTCCATCAGGTCGCCGTCACCGCAGATGGCGTAAGTGAAATGATCGACGATCTTGTGGCCGGGCCGGTTGAAGTGCGCCGAGAGCCACGCCTCGGCAATCGCCATGCCCACGCCATTGGCGAAGCCCTGGCCGAGCGGACCGGTAGCGACTTCGACGCCGGGCGTGTGTCCGCGCTCGGGATGGCCCGGCGTCTTGCTGTCCAGCTTGCGGAAGCGCTTCAATTCGTCGAGCGGCAGATCGTAGCCGGTGAGGTGCAGCAGGCTATAGAGCAACATCGAGCCGTGGCCGGCCGAGAGGACGAAGCGGTCGCGATCGAACCAATTCGGATCCTGCGGATTGTGTTTGAGGAACTCGGTCCACAGCGTGAAAGCCATGGCGGCAGCGCCCATCGGCAAGCCGGGGTGCCCGGAGTTTGCATTCTGAATCGCATCGGCGGAAAGAATGCGGATGGTGTTGATGCAAAGGTCTTCGAGTGTCGTGGTGGCGGTCAAAGCGGGTGATTCCTTTCGTGCGATAAATCCTATATTACGATGTAGCGGGTGGGCGATGCTGCGGCATGGTCACTGGGCGGCCAGCACCAGCCCGGAGGGCAACTCCTCGCCGAAGATGCGGCCCAGCGCGCGATCGTCTTCGGCTTCGCCATCGAACACGGCCAGCAGGCGCGCGGCGTGGGGCATCGCCTCGAGCTTGGTCCGGATGGCCTGGCGAGTGGCTGCCGGCAGATCGCGCGTGGGATCGTCGGTGCGGCGTCCCAGTGCGGCCAGCGCGTCGCCGGCCGCCGCGATCTTCAGCAGCGCTTCGGCCCAGCGCGCGGCCGTGGCGGGAGGAACGACCAGGTTGATGGGGCCATAAAACAACTGGCGCGCGCCCAGCCGCGACACCGACCACAGTTCGCTCTCTTTGTAATCGCCGGCCTTGATGCGCTTGACCAGCGCGTCGCCCAGCTCGGTCTTGGCGCCCAGCGGCAGCAACTCCAGGCTGGCGGCGGCGCGCCACATTTCGCGCAGCAGCGCCGCGTTGATGCGCTGCGGTTTCTTGTTTCCGCGCGGCAGCAGGAAGCCCGACAGGCGTTGGTAGACATCGGCTTGCTGGTTGCGATTGAGCCCGCCCGCGACGCGGCCCCAGAATATCCACCAATCGATTTCGCACTGCACCTGGTTCGCGTGCGCGATGCCGCCCGAGTAAAGCCGGCGCGCCTGTTCGATGCGGAAATCGTCGCCCGGGTAACCGAAGCCGGGGCGCAGGCAGAAGCCGGCCAGATTCAGCCAGCGGATCTCGAACGCGGGACTTTTCTTGCGGCCGGCAGCGGCCGAGAGAAACGCGTCGGCCAGCGGACGGATGGCGGAGAGCGGCCAGGAATTGCGGCCCAGCCCCATCGCCTGTTCGAGGCGCGCCGGCAATTCCTCAGGCGCAATCGGCGATTTCGCATTGGGCGAGAAGACTTCCTCGATCGACGCAATCGCGGATTGGAGCGCCTGCTCGCTGACCACGGCGGCGGCCTTGCGCTCCGCCGGTTGCTCGGCGGCCTGTTTGCGAAGTTGAAACGCCAGGTTCCACCGATTGTCGCTGACCTTCGATTCGCACCAGGTTTCGAGCGTGCCGATTTCGGTCAACCGCGCGCCGAGGCGGACCGGAATCAATCGCTCCTCGGCCTTCTTGCCGAAGCGGATCACCGCGTGCAGCGGCGCGTGGGCGTGCAACTCGGTATCGCCCACGGCGAATTCGACAACGTCGCCCAGCTTGTCCGCGCTGCGCGTGAGTGAACTATACAAACGGAACGACACCGGCCGGTTGGCGACCAGTTGTAGCGCGTCGTTATCGATTTCGATCGCCGCGCCTTCCTCCGTGCCGCGCGGCACCAGAGTGACGGCGGAGAATTTGCCATCGCGCGCGTCGCCGAGCGCGATGTAATAGGTGCGCGGCAAACCACCCCGCACCAGAATGCCGCTGCCGGTCGAGCGCACGTAGGAGTAATACGCCGCGCCGCGCGCCACGGCGAGATCCAGTTCGCTGTTCTCGAGAATCTCCGGACGCCGCCCGTACCAGCGCTCGACCACGTCTGCCACGCGTTCGCGCAAAATGGCAGGAATGAAAAAACCGCCGTTGAACAGGATCGCGTCCGGCGTCGCCCCGAGCGGCTCCAGGAACGCATTCAAATGGCGGGTGATGGCGGCGTCGGTGACGTACGGCAGACCCAGTTCGCGGAACAGGCTGTGCGCTTCCTCTTTCGGCGCCTCGCCCGGTTCGGTGAACGGCAGAAATCCATCGAGCGCCAGCTCCAGCGCTTCTTCGCGGCGGATCTCGGTGCGCAGCGTTTTGCCGATCAGCGACGAGCCGGAGCCGAGCACGGTGATCTCGGCCGCGGCCAGATCGGGATCGTTCAGCAGGCGCTCCTTGGCGGCCGAGCACTGGCGGCGCAGGCCGCTGCGCTGACGGATGGAGAGCTTCGCGCCGAGCTTGGTTTCGACCAGCCAGGCCAGCGTCAAATCCAGATTGTCGCCGCCCAGCAGGAGGTGCTTGCCCACCGCCGTGCGCGTGAAATCGATCAGGTCGCCCGAGCGCGCCACGCGAATCAAGCTGAAGTCGCTGGTGCCGCCGCCGACGTCGCAGACGAGCACCGTCTGGCCGTCGAAGAGCTTCTTGNNGCGGCGGCCGGCTCTTCGAGCAGCGTCAGGCGCTCCATTCCAGCCTCGCGCGCCGCCATCACGGTCAGTTCGCGCGCCTCTTCGTCGAACGAAGCCGGCACAGTGAGGACGATTTCCTGCTCGGCGAGCGGCGCGCCTTGCGCGCGATCCCACTCCTCGCGGAACTTGCCCAGAATGCGCGCCGAAACTTCGACGGGAGAAAGCACGCGGCCGGTTTCCCGCGAATCCCAGGGGAGGATTTTCGCCGTGCGATCGACGTCAGGATTCGAGAGCCACGATTTCGCCGAGTGCACGAGGCGCGTCGGCACCAGCGCGCCTTGCTCGCGCGCGTAGACGCCCACCGGCTGCCCGTCTTCGAGGAATAGAAACGATGGCAGCGTGCGGCGCGCTTCGACGCGCCCGGCGGCGACCAGTTGCGGCGTTTCAAAGACGTGCACCGGCGGAAAATCGCGGTCCTCGGCCTCGCGCTCGTCGATCCACGCCAGCGCCGAATTCGTAGTTCCTAGGTCTATGCCGACTTTCATGGGATGCCAGGCGAGCTCTATAACTCCGCGGTCAGTTGAATCGAGCGGGCCACGGGCGAGACCCACTTCTGCTTGCCGTGGCCTGGCAGAGTCTTGAGAGTGACTTGGATTACGCCGACCCGCTCCAGGAGTTGCACGTCGCGGGTGACCGCGCTCCGGTCGCGCCCCAGCCGGCTGGCCAGCACCGTGATCGACCCTGGCTTCTGCTTGACCTGCTTGATCAACGTGACGCGCCTTTCCGTCAAGACGCTCAGCAGCGTTTCCATATCTTCAAAGGCTATGATCCGGCTGTACGGGATGCGCTCGCCACGGTCGGCCATCCGGGCATACTTGCGCCCGCGTTCAAAGAAGGCTTCCGGCCCCTCCACTCGAATCTCAGTTCTCCGCATGCCTCAGTCCTTTCACCAGTGCTGCCCATTCCCGAAAAAACCGCGCTTCGATACGATCGAAACCATCGAACGCAACCTCGGTCACCTCGCCCATAAAATGGCGATGGTGATTCCCGTGGGCAGCGTCATAGCCGAGCACGCGGCCATTGTCGCCCCCGTATATAAGCGGATTCACGTAAGCGAGGCTGTATCGCACAACCGTGCCCTGGAGGTCGATCCAAACCTGACGGCGCATCGCACCGCCTCCCTTCCGCCGGGATAAGCTGGTCCGCTCGTCGACGACTTTCCGAACGGCTCCAGCCATGATTTATAATATCACGCCTGAGGCGGGAGGCTCCTATTCGATCTCGATCTCCGCCGGGGCGACAACGGCGGCGTCCCGGCCGGCCAGCGCGGGCAGATTGGTCTTCACGGCGCGCCAGCCCTTATGCCGCAGCGTGCCGCCGGCGGGCGGCTTGGCGGGCACGTTGCCGATGAACTTGACCACGTTCGGATCGGCGGACGGCGCCTTGGCGAAGGTGCCCTCGACGCCGTCGATCACCGGTTCGAGCACAATGGCGCGCCCGAGCGAATCGCGGCACTGGTCGTGCAATTCGCGCACGGCGGCGCCGACTTGATCGTCGGAGTAGCCGGCGATATCTTCCATCAGAAAATCCACCAGCCGCGCGTCGCGCTGTAAGATGGCGAGAAGCTGCAAGGCGCCATCCGATGCGCGCACAGCGGGTGCGGCAGCGGGAGCGGGCTTCGGCGCGGCGGACGGCGTCGCCGAGGCAACGGCCGTGCGGCGCGTCAGACGCAACCCGTTCAGCACGCCATCGGACAAAGTGCCGGAAAACAGAACATTGAAAAACGAGCGGAAGGCAAGAACGATTCGGTTCAAATTGACTCCAGAGTCTTTAGGATAACGGAGAATCGGCCAGCGCGTTTACTCTGGGGTGATACAGGCAGCTCCGGCTGACATGCTCACTGGATGTAGATCTGCACCAAGTTACTCTCGACGTTTCCCAACGGAAAGCCAGCATAGCTGCTCAGCATCAGACGAAACGGGTTCGCCGCCCAAACCGGCAATTGCACATTCAACTGGAAGACCCCGTCGATCAGGCCCGGAGCCGCTCCGGCATATAGGACGTTTGTCCCGACCCCGTCGCCGGTGATCGCTTCGATCTGGAACCATTCCTGCGAAAACGGTGTGGCTGCCGACGCCAACGCACCGTCGGCCGACCCGGCGACCGATGCGCCGGTTCCGAAGAGTGAGACGACCGATCCCGCCGGAGCGGGGTTGGCTGCCGAATTCACGGTGCCATCCTGATTCAGAGCCGCCGCGTACGGGCCTCCGCCGTTCGTGAACAGACCCAGCGACTGTGACTCCGCGAATTGCATCACCAGTGTGCCGGAAGGCAGGATCACCTGCACTGAAATCTGCGGCGAAAGCGCGTTGCTCCAACCGATTTCGAAGGGGACTTGCAAGTCGATTTGATTTGGCCCGACGTATAGAAGCGGCGATGGAGTGCCATTCATCAGAACCTGAACTCCTGCCAGCGTGGTTGGATACTTGCCCGATGCGCCGGGTGCGGCGGATTGGGCCGCCGGCGCCAGGTCGAATCCGAACAACGAAACCAGGTCCCCGGGAGACAAACCGAGGTTCCACGCAAACGACGCCGAGTTGGCGAATCCGATGACTCCGGGCGTGGTCGTCGCCAGTTCGGCCGGAAGTTGCAGAACGGCGTTCTGGCCGGAGACGAGCAGCAGGTTCCCCGACCCATCGAACACCGGCGGTCCGCCGATGGTGCCCGTGGGAAGGCGAACGAGGGATTGGGTCTTCGGACTGGACGCACTCAACCGCAGCACGAAGTCCGCACCGAAATCGGGAACGTCTGGGAAGGCCGTGAACGCGGAAGTACTCGTTCCGGTAAGATATTCGTTGCCGGCCGAATCGAGCGCAATGCCGTACGCGGTCGCGTATGCCAATTGGCTCAGGCCCGTCGCGGCGGTCAACAGAGATCCGTCGGAGCCGAACTCAGCCACGAACAGGCTGCTAGGGCCGGTCGCGGCGAGACCCTCAGGCCCGCCGAGGTACTGCGCGTACTCGCCGAACAGGTGCACGTTCCCCTGGGAGTCCTGCGCCATGCCAAGGTACGGCGTGGCTCCCACGAAACTGACATAGGTCGACCAGAGAAGCTTGGAAGCATCGGGCGACAGCCGGGTGACAAAGCCGGACCCATAGGGATACGTGCAATTGCAGCTCTGCTGCGGCGCGTCGGCGGTTACAGGAAAGTTGGTCGCATTGGTAATGCCGGATAGAGTGACGCTGCCACTCGAGTCCACCGCCATGCCGTTGACGTATGCGAAGGTGGACTCTTTCGCGACGCAGGAACTGCCGCCCCAACAGTCGCCCCCGTTGCCTCCCAGGAACGTGCCGTAGAGCAACTTGCCCGCGGGAGAAATCTTGGCCAGGAACGCGTAGTAGAGGGTGTTGCCGAACTCGTCCACGCCGCCCCCTTTGGTCTGGAAGGCGCCCGGCGTAACCGGAAAATCGGTCTCATCGGTCGAACCCGCCACGTAGGCGTTGCCGCTGGCGTCGAAAACGATCTGACTGGCATAGGAGGAGTGAGAAATGGTCGTGAAGCTACGGCCCGGCTGGTCACCGCACAGATAGGTGGCAAAGAGGAGCTGGGAACCGGTAGGATCCATCTCAACCACGAAACCGGCGGTCCGGTAGGGCGCCTTCTGAGACACGATTGGGTTGACCAGATTGAAATCGTCGGAGGTGGTCGAGCCGACGATCCAGATGTTCCCCTGCGGATCGACGGCAGCCGCGGCGGGCTTGTCGTCGCCGTTTCCGCCCAGGATGGCTCCGCTGATAAATGCAGCCCTGCCAATCATATCGAGCGCCATGGCCTGCCGCGCTGTGCCAAACAACGACGTGGCGGCCCGGGTTCCAACGAGTAGACGGCCGCCGCCAGCCAAGGGAACGACGATCGAGTACTTCACCTCGGGCTCGACCAGAGCCGAGGGGAACTGCAATTGAACCTGCGCCGGAATTGAGCCGATCGAGAGCAGTGAGAGTATTGCGACTTTCGAGAGCATAGCCAAACCTCAAATGAACGCTCTCGCGGCCAATGCCGCTTGGCACCTGCGAAAACGTGTCCTAGCTTTTCCCGGACCCTGCGGGCAGGAACTGTCTGAGCGCAACAAATCGGCCCGCCCACTTACAAAGACCCGGACGGAGCCATTTCCACTACACTGGCCCAAAAGAAAGTTTCCCGGCGGCGACCAGTTGCGGCGTTTCAAAGACGTGCACCGGCGGAAAATCGCGGTCCTCGGCCTCGCGCTCGTCGATCCACGCCAGCGCCGAATTCGTAGTTCCTGGGTCTATGCCGACTTTCATGGGATACCAGGTGGGGCAGGCGCTTTCGCC
>PMKM01000199.1 GCA_003157745.1 Bryobacterales bacterium
GCCAGAAGACGCACGAGATCATCGCCAAGGGCATACAGGTGCTGATCAACCTGACGCATCGCGGCGCTTGCGGATGCGATCCGGAGACCGGCGATGGCGCCGGGGTATTGATCCAGATTCCCCACAAGTTCTTCGCGCGCGAGTGCGCGAAGCGCGGTTTCACGCTGCCGGCGGCGGGCGAATACGGCGTGGGGATGACGTTCCTGCCGGTGGAACGGCACGACCGTCTGCAATGCGAAGGGATTCTCGAACGCATCGTGATCGAGGAAGGGATGACGGTGCTCGGCTGGCGCGATACGCCGATCGATGGCGCGGCGATTGGGCGCGAAGCGCGCCGCAGCCAGCCGTACATCCAGCAGATCTTCATCGGGCGCGGCAAGGGGATGACCGAGGATCAACTGGAGCGCAAGCTATACCTGGTGCGCAAGCGCGCGGAAAACGAAATCGCCAAGTCGGACGTGCCCGATAAAGGCTTCTTCTACATGCCGTCGCTGTCGTGCCGCACCATCGTATATAAAGGCCTGCTGCTGGCACCGCAGATTGCCAACTTCTATCCGGAACTGAGCGACCCGGACGTGGTCAGCGCTCTGTGCCTGGTGCATCAGCGCTTTTCGACCAACACGTTTCCGACCTGGCAACTGGCGCACCCGTTCCGGTTCATCGCGCACAACGGAGAAATCAACACCCTGCGCGGCAACNNAACGTGAACTGGATGCACGCGCGGCAATCGGTGCTCGAAACGCCGCTGTTCGGGGCCGACATCAAGAAGCTGTTCCCGATCATTCAGCCCGGCGGCAGCGATTCGGCGGCGTTCGATAACGCGCTCGAGTTGCTGATGATGACCGGGCGCGGCATCGCCCACGCCATGGCAATGCTGATTCCCGAAGCGTGGTCGGGCAACCCGCACATGAACCCGCAGAAACGGGCGTTCTACGAATATCACGCGTCGCTGATGGAGCCGTGGGACGGCCCGGCGGCGATCGCCTTCACCGACGGCCGCTCGATCGGCGCCACGCTCGATCGCAATGGACTGCGCCCGGCGCGCTACCTGGTGACGAACGACGACGTGATCATCATGGCGTCGGAATCGGGGGTCTTGCCGGTCAAGCCTGAGGACGTGAAACTGAAGGGCCGCCTGCAGCCGGGCAAGATGTTGCTGGTGGACACGGTGGGCGGGCGCATCATTTCCGATAAGGAACTCAAGGCCAGCCTGTACGGACGCAATCCGTACCAACTCTGGATCAAGGAAAACCAGGTCCACATCCACGAATTGCCCGAGCCGCCGCGCGAATACGGGACCGAGCCCACCACGCTGCTGCAGCGGCAGCGCGCGTTCGGCTACACCGACGAGGATTTGAAAACGATCCTCGGCCCGATGGCGGCCAGGGGCGAGGAGCCGATCGGCTCGATGGGCGCCGACACGCCGCTGGCGTGCCTGTCGGACAAGCCGCAGCCGCTGTTCAACTACTTCAAACAGCTCTTCGCGCAGGTGACCAATCCGCCCATCGACCCCATCCGCGAAGAGATGGTGATGTCGCTGATCAGCTACATCGGCACCGAGCGGAACATCCTGGCCGAGACGCCGCAGCACTGCCACACGCTGCGGCTGCCGCATCCGATCCTCACCAACCGCGACCTGGAGCGGCTGCGGCGCGTTTCGCAAGGCAATTTTCTGGCGACCACGCTGCCCATGCTGTTCGCCGTCGAGGAAGGCCAGCGCGGCCTGGAGCGCGCGCTCGAGCAGCTCTGCCGGCGCGCGTCGCTGGCGATTCAGTCCGGCTATACTTTGTTGATACTGTCGGACCGCGGCCTGGACCAGGACTATGCGCCGATCCCCAGCCTGCTGGCGCTCACGGCGGTACACAATCACCTGGTGCGCGAGGAAACGCGCACGCAGGTGGCGCTCATCATCGAATCGGGCGAGCCGCGCGAGGTGATGCACTTCGCGCTGCTGATTGGCTACGGGGCGAGCGCGGTCAATCCGTATCTGGCTCTCGAAACGCTGCAGGCCGGGCAATTGCAGGACACCGGCGTGAAGCCGGAGAAGGCGGTGGCCCATTTCATCAAGGCCGTCAACAAGGGCTTACTTAAGACGTTTTCGAAGATGGGCATTTCGACCTTGCAGAGCTATCGCGGCGCCCAGGTGTTCGAAGCCATCGGCCTGGCCAAGCGCCTGGTGGACCGCTACTTCACTGGCACCGCCTCGCGCATCGAGGGCGTGGATCTGGACGTTCTGGCGCAAGAGGCGATTCTCAAGCACCGGCACGCGTTTCAGACGGTGCACGAATCGGATACCGATCTCGCCATTGGCGGCACCTATCAATATCGCGTGCGCGGCGAGTATCACACGATCAATCCGCAGAGCATCGCCAAGCTGCAGCAGGCGGTGCGCGAGAACAACGCAGCCACCTTCCAGGAATATACCGAACTGATCGACCGGCAGAATCACCAGCTCTGCACGCTGCGCGGATTGCTCGACGTCAGGAAGTCGGACGAGCCGATCCCGCTCGAAGAGGTCGAGCCGGTGGCTTCGATCGTGAAGCGCTTTGCCACCGGTGCCATGTCATTCGGCGCCATATCGAAGGAAGCGCACGAGACGCTCGCCATTGCGATGAACCGGATCGGCGGCAGATCGAACACCGGCGAAGGCGGCGAGGACGAGGATCGGTTCCACGACGCGCGGCGCTCGGCCGTCAAGCAGGTGGCCTCCGGGCGCTTCGGCGTCACCGTCAACTACCTGGTGAACGCCGATGAATTGCAGATCAAGATGGCGCAGGG
>PMKM01000155.1 GCA_003157745.1 Bryobacterales bacterium
GCTCATTCTGTATTGGACAATTCTTCCGGCGGCAGTTACGTGATTGCAGTGATATCATCGGTGCATGGCGAGCATTACGATACGGAGGCTCGACGACGGGGTCAAGGCGAAGCTGCGCCTGCGCGCGGCCAGCCACGGCAGGTCCATGGAAGAGGAGGCGCGTGAGATTTTGAGGACCGGGTTGAGCGCGAAACGCGTTTCCCGGCTAAATCTCGCGGAATCGATCCGGCGGCACATCGCTCCGCTCGGCGGCCTGGAACTCCGGATCCCGCCGCGCCAGGTAGTCCGCCGTCCCCCGCGGATCGCACAGTGATCGTACTCGACACAAACGCGCTCTCGGAAGTGCGGCGGAAGGACGCAGCATCTTCTAGTGCGTCCCTTGGCTGTTTCTCAGCTCGCGGACAATCTTGCGCGTCGCCTCGCTGGTTTTTAGCCAGTCCAGCAACTGGTCGGTAACATCGACGGTTTCGACCGAAGAGTCGGCATAGGGCAAATCCTGGACGATGATCGACACCTGAGCTTTCTTGGCGATTTCGGGAAACGCCGGCGCGAGCGCCTCCAGAATGTTCGCAATCGGCGCATTGCCGGCCACTTGACGATGGGCCAACTCCTGGCTCGTGCCGCCCCATTCATTGAGTTCCTGAAGCTTCTTCGTGTCGTTGGCTTTTTTCGCCGCCGCCCCCTCCGCCCGCTTTTCCTTTAGACGCTCGGCCCATATGGGAGAGCCGTAAAAGGCGACTACGACGGACTGCGAGTGAAAGATACCCACCCGTACCGGCTGCGCTGGCGTCTGCGCGGCACCGAGCGTGGCAATGGCTCCTATGGCTATCAGATTCCAAATCAGTTTCATTGCGATAGTGCTCCTTTCAGCAACAGCATCGGCCCATTTCGCCGTAAGTGCCGCTTCCAATTGGCTGCGGAATCTCTGACAAAACCTTTCGCGAACGTTGAAGCTCAATGGATTCAAATGGATCAGCGCGACGGCGTGCCTGGATTAGGAAACGCCTGGCGGATGGCAAGATGAGCCGCCACCTGCGCGGCCATCTCCCGCGCCGCGCCATCCTGCATCCGTTCCCACTGGCTCACTGAGTATTCATAACTTTCCGCCCAAATCAACTTACCAGTATGTACATCGACCAGCCGGGCGACGATGCGGATTCGGTCGGCGGTCTTCTGCACGGATCCTTCCACCAGCACATCGAGCCCCAGCAGGCGCCCCATCAATCCCATCGAATTCTTCATCTGCTGGTGCCGCCGGACCGTGCTCGGGGCAAGCACGCTGATCCCGCCCAGCTTCGCCAGGTCCGTCACCAGCAGTTCGTTGAACCCCTGCGACGCGGCGGTGCAAGCCGGCTCCGGAATCGAACACTCAAAGGGAACCACGGCCAGGCTCGGCGCGCCCGGCGCCACGGTCACGTACCTGGAGGGTGTGTAGAACTGCCAGTAGACGATTAGAGCGAGAATGGCGGTGGCCGCGGCGGCAATCAGCCAGCGCCGGGCCGCGTGGCGGCGAGGGAGCGCCGGAGGTGGAGCGGCATTCCCTACCGCCGGATCGACCTCCGTGACCGGGGCGATGAAGCGATATCCTCGTTTTGGGATAGTCTCGATATACGCGTTTTCGGCGCCGTCCCCTTCAAGCGCCTTGCGCAGCAGAGAGACGTTCCGCGCGAGGCCGACTTCTTCAACCACCGCGTCCGGCCAGACCAGCTTCATGAGATCGGCCTTGTCGACAATGCGGCCGCGGCGCTCGACCAGGACGTGCAGCGTGTCGATCGCCTTCGGCACCAGCGGCACCAGCGCATCGTCGCGAAAGAGCAGCCGCTGCCCGGCGTCGTAGTGGAAGGGGCCGAACTCATATACGCGACTCATCTCGCTGTCGGGCAAGTTCAATTCTAGCGGACGGCGAACGCTGCGTCCGTCGGGCTGCGCAGTCGGCTCACTCCGCCCTTAGCGTCACGATCAGCGCGTCCAGTGCGATCGATTTCTGAATGTTGCGTCTTAGCAGTCTGACGATTTCGTCGACCTGGGCCACGGCGCGGCGGATCCACGGGAACTCGACGGCGTCGGCGAGTGATTCCAGGTCGCGGCGGATGTCCTGGTTGCGGATATCGCCCGTGCCTTCGCGCAGGAGGAGCAGGTCGCGCAACAGGCCGTAGAGCGTCTCCAGGTGCAACTCCAGTTTCTCGCTCTTGCTGCGCGCGATCGTCTCGGAAACCGGCAGCCAGGCGCTGTAGGGCGCGGCGCCGGCGGCGACTTTGGCGAGAGTCAGCATGGCGGCGCGGCGCTTGTCATAGGCATCGAGATCGATCGAAATAGCCACGCCTGGACTGCCGGCGGCCAGCGCCACACGCCGCTCGGGATGGTCGAGCGCGCGCGTCTTGACGAACTGCTCCATCTCGGCGCGGCCGAGCGGGGCGAAGTGGAACGGGACAGCGCGCGAGCGGATAGTCGGCAACAGATCGTAGGCGTTTTCCGCCGTCATGATGATGACCAGGTGCGGCGGCGGCTCTTCGAGCGTCTTCAATAGCGAGTTGGCCGCCTGGTCGTTCGCGCGATCAACGTGATCGATCAGGAAAATGCGCCGCGAGCCGAGGTTGGGCAGGAACGGCGCGCGCTCCTTCACTTCGCGTGCCTGCTGAATGGTGAGCTGGCGCAGCGGACCATCGGGCGGGAAGGTGATGAAATCCGGGTGGCTCGAAAACAGCAGCGGATCTTCGTTGCGCTTGTCGGCGGGCCACTTTTCGCGCGCCGTCACGGTGTCTCGATTGGCTTCGAGACTCAGATCGTCCTGCTCGATCGCAGCCGGATGCGGCAACAGGCGTGCGCCAAGCCGCCGCGCAAGGGTAGCTTTGCCGACGCCCTCCGGGCCCGCGAACAGCAGCGTCTGCGCCAGCCGGTCCTGCGCCACCATCTGTTCGAGCGCCGCCGTCACGTGCGGATTGCCCCAGAAGTTATCGAACATACGCGCTCACCAGGCGCCAGATTTCGGCTTCGATCTCGTCCAGGCCGGCGCGGCCGTCGATGGGCTTCACGCGCTCCGGCTCGCGCGCGGCAAGCTCATGATAAGCACGATAGACGGCGCGATGAAAATCGAGCGACTGCTCGTCCATGCGCGTTTCATGGCTGGTTTCGGCCTGGTTGCGCGCATGCGCCCGCGCCAGGCTGGTTTCGGCGTCGATATCGACCAACACCGTGAGGTGCGGCCGCAAACCGTGGCAGGCGATGCGGTCGAGCGCCATCACGTTCTCCGCGCCCAGGGCACGCCCGTATCCTTGATACACCAGCGACGAATCGGTGAAGCGATCGGCCAGCACCACCTCGCCGCGCGCGAGCGCCGGCAGGATCAACTCCTCGACGTTCTGCGCGCGCGAGGCGAAGTAGAGCAGCAGCTCGGCCGTGGGGCAGAGTTCCTGGTTGGCGTTATCGAGAAGGATGCCGCGCACCTTGGCGCCAATCGGCGTGCCGCCCGGCTCGGCCGTTTCAAGCACAGTGCGCCCCATCGCGCGCAGCCGCGCCGCGAGCCGCCGTAATTGCGTGGTTTTCCCGGAGCCGTCCATGCCCTCGAAGGTGATGAAGAGACCGCTAGCCGGCATTCCGCACCTCGGCGGTTTCAGGTTTGAAGCGTGGGTTGAGCAACTTCCAATATCGCACGGGCTCTCGGCTATTGGCTCGACAGACGACTTACGGATTCTAAGCGCGGTGGATACTTGCGCTTCCCCAAGCAAAGCGCCGGTAAGCGGAGGCCGAAACCTTGGCGATGACGGCGATCGACAGCATGAGGAATCCGATCAAGGCGAGAACGCGCGGCGGGGAATAGGGAATGCGGTCCACAATCCAGCCCGGCGGATCGTGGAGCTTTTCGATGTAATAGTGGATCTCCCCCCAGGCGAGACCCATCCAAAACACCACAAGTCCGGAAGCCGCCACTGCCGCAGTTCCGCTATTCAAGAGGACGCGCCGCCGTATCCAGCCCACAATACTGACGATAGTCGCGGTGAGGGACAGTAGCGCCCCGGCGAGGATGATAGCGGCAACAACATAGACGTCCGGCGTGATGTGGGGCTTCCAGTCCAGGTGGCTCACGATGAGATCGTGAATCACGGCCCCAGCTACACCTACCCAAAACACCAGGAATCCAAGGGCTGCGGCCTTTGCACTCTTGCTTCTCAACACGACTACAATCCTACCCGATTCCGGTGAACTTCGCTGCAAGGGCGTCACGGAACGATCCTGGTCGCCACTGAGCAGAGTTCGTGAGGCGCATGGCACGGGGCCCGCAGGTTGACAAGCCGCCCCACTGGGCGGTGCATAATGTTACTAGGCTGCACTGGAGGAGAGCATGAATTTCGATCAAGCGCCGATGCTGGTGATCTGGGAAGTGACGCAGGCTTGCGACTTGGCGTGCGTGCATTGCCGTGCGTCGGCGCAATCCGAGCGCGCCGCGAACGAGCTGACCACCGAACAGGGCTACCGGCTGCTCGACGAGATCAAGAGCTTCGGCGAACCGCTAATGGTCTTCACCGGCGGCGACCCGCTGAAGCGGCCGGACATTTTCGAGCTGGCGCGCTACGCGGTCAAAATCGGCCTGCGCACCAACGTCACGCCGAGCGCCACGCCGCTGCTGACCAACGATGCCATCGACCGGTTCAAGGAAGCGGGCGTGGCGCGGATGGCGATCAGCGTGGATGGCCCGGACGCGGCCACGCACGACGATTTCCGCGGCATCCCAGGCACCTTCGACCGCGCCATGATCGCCCTGCGGCACGCGCGCGATATTGGCCTCGACACGCAGTTTCAAACCACCGTCACGCGCCGCAACATGCACCGGCTGGCCGAAGTGGCGGAGATCGTCCAGGAAGTGCGGTCGAAGATGTGGAGCCTGTTTTTCCTGATCGTGACCGGGCGCGCGCTCGAAAACGAGGACCTGGCCGCCGCGGAATACGAAGACGTTTTCGCCTTCCTGTACGAACTTTCGAAGACGGCGCCGTTCGGCATTAAGACTACCGAAGCGATGCATTACCGACGCTACGTGGCGCAGCGGATCAAGGCCGAACACGGCGCGGCGGCGAACGAAAACGCCAGGGGCGTGGCGTGGCGCACGGCCGGCGTGAGCGATGGCAAGGGCTTCGTGTTCGTCTCGCACACGGGCGAAATCTTCCCATCCGGCTTCCTGCCCGTGAGCGGCGGCAACGTGCTGTCGAACTCGCTGACCGATGTCTATCGCAACGCCGATCTGTTCCGCTCGCTGCGCGACACGGCGCAGCGCGGCGGTAAGTGCGGCATGTGCGAATACCAGAAGATCTGCGGCGGTTCCCGGTCGCGCGCGTATGCACTTACCGGCGACTATCTGGCCGAAGACCCGCGCTGCACTTATCAGCCGCACTTAGCCGACGCCATCGCGGGGTAAGCGGGACTACGCGGCGGGAGTAACTTCAATCTCCCGGGCGACGCTGGTCGGTTCGGGCACCACTTCGCCAAATGCCCGCAGCGTCTCGATATGGCCCGAGATCGCTTCCCGTATGTTCCGTTCGGTTTCGTCGATGGTCTTTCCGGTAGTCACGCAGCCCGGAAGATCGGGAACATAGGCGGCCCAGTTGGATTCCGCTTGCTCGAAAATAACGGCGTATCTTCGGTTCATTATTGCGCCTCGATATCCGCTGCCTTCAGGATGGATTTCAAAGTCCCTTTCGGCAACTCATCGCCCGGATGGCCGGGAATGGTGACCACGTTGGGCTTCGACAGATGTTTGTAGTGGCGGTGGCTGCCGGTGGTGCGCACCTGCCGCCATCCATCCGATTCCACCAGCCGGATCGCATCTCGCACCTTCACCAGTCTCTATTGTAGTCTCGCCCCAGGCGGCGATTACGTCGCCCAGCCCGTCGCGAAGCAGGCGTCTGGATTGAAAAGCGCGGTGGCGGCGAATGCCCGTGTTATGATCGGGGCGGCGCGATAGACTCCGAACATTCTGCGCGGACGCGGCGCCGGCGCGCGTGGCGGGAGACATTGCACTCACCCGTGCTATGACAAATCGCCGCACATTACTCAAGACAATCGCCGGTCTGAGCGCCGCCGGGGTGGCGCCAGGCACTCCGCAACCAATCGTCGAGAGTGACCGCGCATATTGGCTGAACTTGCTCAAGAAGCTGGCCGAGCCGGTCCTCGTCAATCTGGCGCGCGGCACGTTGCGGCGAAACATGCCGGTCGAGTGCGCCCCGGAAAATGAGGCCGAGCGGCGGAAGTTCTCCCACCTGGAGGCGATCGCGCGCCTGTTGGCAGGCATCGCGCCGTGGATCGAAGCTCCGCTCGCGGCGGGCGCCGAGCGCGAGCTGCAACAGCGGTATCGGGCGCTCGCGCGCGAAGCGATTCGCTCCGCCACCGATCCCCAGTCGCCGGATTTCCTGAATTTCTCGGAGGGCGGCCAGCCGCTGGTCGATTGCGGTTTCCTGGCGCAGGCGCTGCTGCGGGCGCCGGGCGAGCTATGGAAGAATCTGGACCGCGCCGTGCAGAAGAACCTGGCCGCGGCGCTCTCGAGCTCGCGCGCGATCATTCCGGCCGACAGCAATTGGCTGCTATTCAGCGCCATGGTGGAGACTGCCCTGGCCATGATGGGCGAGCCGTGGCATTCGACGCCAATCGATTACGCCATCCGTAAACATCAGGATTGGTACATGGGCGATGGCCTTTACGGAGACGGGCCGCACTTCCATGCGGACTACTACAACAGCTTCGTGATCCAGCCCATGCTGCTCGATACGTTGCACGGCATTGGGCCGTACAGCGATCGATGGCAAGGATCGTTGCCCGATGTGCAGGCGCGCGCACGACGGTACGCGGCAATCGAGGAACGCCTGATTGCGCCGGATGGAACGTTTCCCGCTGTCGGACGCTCGATCACTTACCGTTGCGGCGCGTTTCATTTGCTGGCCCTGATGGCGCTGCGGCACGAACTGCCCGAACCGCTGACGGGTGCGCAAGTGCGCTGCGCCTTGACGGCGGTGATGCGCCGGCTGATGGAAGCGCCCGGGACGTTTGATGCCGGCGGCTGGCTGCGCATAGGCTTCTGCGGGCACCAGCCAGGATTGGGCGAACGCTACATTTCAACCGGCAGCTTATACCTGTGCTCGACGGCGCTGCTTCCGTTGGGACTCGGCCCGGCGGACGAGTTCTGGGCCGAGCCGGCGCAAGATTGGACCTCGCGCCGGATTTGGAGCGGCCGAGACATGCCCGCGGACCACGCACTATAGCGCGCTTACTTGGCGTGCGAGCCTTTGACCGGCTTCGGGCGCTCCAGAATCTGCTTCAGAAACGCGACTTCTTCCGCCGAGTAGGGCGTACCATCCGCGCGGAAGATATCGTGAAACCAGACGGCGGGCTCGCGGTCGATGTAAGGATGTTGCCAGGAATCCCACGGCAGGTAAGTCTGCGTCTTCCCGGCCACCAGGCCCCAGTTGTAGGCGCCGATGTTATGCTTCTTCGCGATCGGCAGGATGGTCTGGAACGTGCTGCCCTGCGACCGAGCCATGTACTCGGTACACAGGATCGGGCGGTGCCGCGCCTCGAGCGAAACCACGCGCTGTTCGAATTGCTCGGGCTTTTCGTAGCTGTGGAAGCTGATCACGTCGGAATTGTCTAGCTGGATCTTTTCGATCGCGTCCAGCTTGGCCGGGTCGGACCAGTCGCCGCGGAAGACGGCCGAGGTAAGCGGCTGCTCGGGCAGGCCGGCGCGCGCGTAAGTGAAGACCCTGGGCAGCAGCGCCTCGATCGCCGCGACCTTATTAGTCGGTTCGGCGGTTTTGTAACTGCCGTCGTTGATGTTACTCGGCTCGTTCCATACGTCCCAGGCCAGCACGCGCTTGTCGTCCCGGAACTCCTGCACGATGTCCTGCACGTAGGCCAGCAGGTCGTCGTATTGTTTGGGATCCATCAAGACCTTGGCGCCGGGACTCTGCACCCAGCGGGAATTATGAATGCCGGGCTGCGGCGGCCGCTGCGGGCCGATTTCGGGATATGGATCCCAACAGGAATCGAAGAGCACGAACAACGTCTTGATGTGATGGGCGTCCGCCATTTTCAGGTACGCATTGATGCGGTGTTTGAAGGCGGCGGCGTCCTTGCGCCAGACCAGATAGTTCAGAAACACGCGCATGGTGTTCATACCAAGCCCTTCGGCCAGCCCCAGTTCCTTGTCGATATTTGGAGCGTCGAAGGTCTCCGCCTGCCACATCTCGAGTTCGTTGGAGGCGGTGGAGGGAATGAAGTTCGCGCCCACCGGCCAGGCTTCCCGCGCGTACCACTGCTGTGCCTCCTCTTCCGTCCAATGCCGCTGTTGCCGGCGCTTTTGCCCGCCAAAGAGGGCCACTGCGATTATCAGAAATAGTGCGATCCGCCAAGGTTTCATATTGTACTCGCCTTGATTGTAACTTGTGGTGCGAAGGCGTTGGAAGCGGCGTGGCGCGCCGTCGAAAACGGCCCGCACGCCCCGGCGTTAGAATGAAGTCGATCATGCAATTCCCACGCCTGTTGCTGGTTCGCCAGCGCTTTCCCGATCGCCAGATTCCCGACGTCGCGGCCGAAGTTCGCCGCCAGCTCGCCGCCGCCAATTTCGCGGCGCGCGTGCGGCCGGGCGCGCGTGTGGCCATCGGCGCCGGCAGCCGCGGCATACACAACATCGCCTCCATCGTGCGCGCGGTCGTCCAATATTGGAGGGACTCCGGCGCCGAGCCATTCGTCTTCCCGGCGATGGGAAGCCACGGCGCCGCCACCGCCGCCGGCCAGGCCGACGTGCTGGCGCACTACGGCATCACCGAATCGGGCGTCGGCTGCCCGGTGGTGAGCCAGTTGGAAGTCGTTTCGCTCGGCAGGACAGCCGACGGCATCGAGGCGTTTCTGGACCGCGCGGCGTACGAAGCGGACGGCGTGATGCTGGTGAACCGCATCAAGTGGCACACCGATTTCGCCGGTAAGATCGAGAGCGGGCTGTTCAAGATGATGGCCATCGGCCTCGGTAAGTTCGCCGGCGCGCAGCGCTATCACGCCTGCGCCTACCGGCTGGGCCTGGAGCACGTGATTCGCAGCGTCGGCCGGCAGGTGCTGGCCTCCGGCAAGATCCTGGGCGGGCTCGCGATTCTCGAGGACGCGCAGCATCACACCGCCAAGCTGGACGCGGTTCCAGTGGAAGAGATGGAGGCTCGCGAGGAGGCCAACCTGGAGCTGGTCAAGTCGTGGATGGCGCGCCTCCCTGGGGATGCCGACATCCTGATCCTGGACGAAATCGGTAAGAACATTTCCGGCGCGGGCATGGATACCAAGGTGGTCAACCGGGGAGTGAACGGCCAGTACAATCCCTGGCCCGGCCCCCGGTTCGAGCGTCTCTTCGTGCGCGACTTGAGCGAACTGACTTACAACAGCGGCGTGGGTCTGGGCATGGCCGACGTGGTTACCGACCGCCTGGTCGACCGCATCGATTGGGAACCCACGAGAATCAATTCGCTCACCGCCAACACACCGGCCGCCATCCGCACGCCAATTCATTTTCCGTCCGATCGCGAGGCCCTCGAACGCTTCGCGCCGACCGTCGGCAAACTCGATCTACGCGAAGTGACTTACACCTGGATTCGCAACACCATGGAACTGGGCCGCTTCGCACTCAGCGAGAACCTGCGCGCGCAAGTCGAGAACAACCCGGCGTTCGAAATCGAATCCACCATCGATTTCGATTTCGACGGTGACAACAATCTCGTCAGCCCGTTTGCCACGGTCCCCGAGACCGCTGGGACGCACTAAGACGGAATCGGCAACAAGCTGACAGACTCGTAAGATGAGACTCGCGGCTTTGTAAGTCGACGTCAGGCAAACAGCGAGAAAGACGACGAGCCGCGTACGGAATTAGCTGGGAAACCAAAAGAAAGAAGCGTGGGCATGGCAGCCAAGAGACTGCCATGCCCACGCTCGAACGGGAGGGATTACGCGGTACGTTGTGTCTCGGACTTATCGCCCGAGATAGCGGCCTGCGCCGCTGCCAGGCGGGCGATCGGCACACGGTACGGAGAGCAGGAAACGTAGTTCATGCCCACGCGGTAGCAGAACTGCACCGAGCTCGGCTCGCCGCCGTGCTC
>PMKM01000024.1 GCA_003157745.1 Bryobacterales bacterium
TGGTTACTACTTCTGACGCACTACGCTAGTAGAACTGCGTTCTGCTCATCCGTGTTTCTGATCGATGTTCACCGCGGCCACCGCTGTTTTGCCGGCTTGGGTCGCGATCTCTCAATAGTGCGAGAACCCCGGCACCAGGCACCAGGCACCAGGCGCCAGGGATGATCGCCTCCGTGATGGGTCGCTGCGCCGAACCACGCCTACGCCAACCGCGCCAGCGGTTGCGTCATGTACTCGTTAACGCGCGCCAGCAAACGTTCCGCGCCGCCCCCGGCTGGCTCGACCACCGTCAGCCGAACCTGCAAATCGGGGCGGACCACTTTCCCTTCCAGCAAGCAGGAGTACATGCCGGAGAGTTGTTCCCCAAGGCTCTTTGCCAGTTTGATGACGTCCGACGCCGGAGTGTTCAGGATGGCCACGAACTCCTCGTTGCTCCACCTTCCGATCACCGCGTTCGGAGGAAGGGTGTTGCGCAGCCGTTTGGCAAATGCGCCCGCCAGCTCCGCCGCCACGCCGCCGCTATAACGAGCCTCCGCCAGCCGGAGACCTGAAGTAGTGAGCAACAGCAAGGTGACATCGCACGGGCCCAGCGCCTGGATGTGTCCGGCGATCTCGGCACGGGTGAGCAATTGCGTCACGCTGTCGATGGTAACGGCGGACTCTAACTGGGCGATCCGCTGATGCAGCATATGGATTTCCGTCTTGAACTGCGCCGCGTAGGACTGGTGCTGCTTCCGCATGTCTTCCACGGCTTGCCCAACCCCGTTCGTCGCCGTCAGCAACAGGTCGCGAATGGAAGTGGCCGCCGGATGCTGCGCAATCTCCCGCAAGCTGCCTAGAACGTTGCTCATGCGGCGATCGGAATCGCCATCGGTCTGCGCCAGCGCTTCCATTACCGCCTCCAGCGCGCTCGCCGTGGACGCCAGTTGATCCCGCACGTTCTTGAGATACTCGGCGGCTTTGGCCTTGTAGTCGCGGAAGAGCGCCCGCAGCGTGGAACTGGCTTCGCGCATGCCGGCAAAGCACAGGCCGTCCGCGAGAGCCGTTACGTAGCGGCGATACTGACTGGTCGTTTGCTCGTCCACTTCCACCGCATAGTGCGCCAGATTATTGATGGTGCCGCGATAACATTCGACGGCACTGTCACGTTCCACCGCAAGTCGTTCCAGTTCGTTGATGCTGTTCCGGATTGAAAGCATAGCTCGGACTCACTTACCACTATCGGCGCCCCGGGCGAAAACCTTTACACAATTAATGCCACCATGCCAAATCGCCCCGGGAGATGAGCAGAATCCCGCAAACTTCTTGCATTTCCCTTTTTCTTCGCCCATAATGTGGATGAGATCCGCTTATGGCGCTGACAAAACGGCAACGGCAGTTGCTCGACCTGATTGCCGACTTTAGGGACGAGCAGGGATATTGCCCCAGCTACGAAGAGATCGCGCACGGCCTCGAATTGGCCTCGCTGGCCACCGTGCACAAGCACATCATCGCGCTTGAACATAAGGGTTACCTGAAGCGCGGGTTCAATCAGAGCCGGTCGCTCGAATTGACCCCCAAGTTCCTGCAGGAAAGGCAGCGCACGCGGCCCGGCGTGCCGCTGCTGGGACGCATCGCGGCTGGCGCGCCGGTGGAAGCGATCGAGCAACGGGAGGAGTTACACTTCGCCGACTTCGCCGGCAATGGCGATACTTACGCGCTCGAGGTCCGCGGCGAATCCATGATTGAAGACCACATCTGCGACGGCGATCTGATCCTGCTCGAGCGGATTCCGGAAGCGCGCGACGGCGATATCGTGGTGGCGCTGGTGGGAGGAAGCGAGACGACGCTCAAGCGATTCTATCGCGAGCCGGGCGGCATGGTCCGCCTGCAGCCGGCGAATTCGACGCTGAAACCCATCATGGCGCAGGCTCGGGACGTGCAAATACAGGGTCGCCTGTTGGCGGTAATGCGGAAGTACAAATAGGCGAGAACGAACAACCCTACCTGGCACAACACTTCGTGGCGGCCGCTGGAGCGCCACAAATCGGCCCGGCCGCTCGGAGAGCTTTGGAGCGGCACCCCGGGGACGCGAAAATTCATCCCTGTGCGGCGGCGGTGCTAGGCCTTGGCCTTGGCGACCAGTTCCTGCTCGGCGCGCAACCAGTCTTCTTCCGGCGAACCACCCTGGCAGCCGCGGCCGGCCCAATACGTGTATGCCAGCGCCGCGACCTCGTTATAGGCCGGCCCAGAGCCGGTCTCGACGGCGACCACTTCGGCGACGGTTTCGGTTCCCGGCGCAACAGCGGCAGTTGGCCTCTTGACGCCGTGCTTGGCCCTAGGCGCGGCGGCGGACTTGCGGCGCGCAGGAGCGGAGGCAGCAGCAGAGGCAGCGGGGATCGCGATACTATTCTCTTTATTTCGTTTTGTAGCCATAGTTTAGTCCAAGAGTTAACGCAGCCAAGCCCTATTTTACTAGAGTCCCAGCCGGATTGGTATCAGAAGTTTCTATCATTTCAATTACAACAGTCTACAGCCGGGGGCCCCAACCAGCTATTCTGTCCGTGGCGTGCGGTTCGCCAGCTAACCTGTTTCGCTTGCCATACTTACGGCTGGCGCAGCGATCACTTCGCGGACTTCTTCGGGTACCCAACGCTCTGCGCCAGCGTGATCCGCTGCTCCGGGCGCAGGTTCAACGCTTTGCCCAGCGCAACGCGGTCGACCGAGGCGCGTATCACCGCCTCCAGCCCTTCGGACGCGGCGAACAAATATGCGTTCTGCGCGATGAATCCCGTATCGGCGAAAGCGTAATTGAGTTTCGCCGGATCGTCGCCGCCCAACTTCGCGGTGTCCGCCACGTAAATCAGGTTGACCGGCGCGTCGGCCGCGTACGCCTGGGTTCCCGCCAGTTTACGAAGATCGGTCGCAACCACAGGCTGCAGCGCGTTCGCCTTGGCGTCGTAAACATAGGCCCCCTCCGCAGTGATGACGTAGACGTCGATCTCCTGATGGTTGGAGGCAGAAGGCGCCGTGCGCCGGCCGTCATCGCGATTAATCCCCCAGACGGCCCACAACAGATTCGCCAGGGTCTGCCTGGAAAGCTGGTCGGGGCCAAACTCGCGGCCCGACTTGCGCTCTTTCAGCGCCTGAAAAAGCGGCTTGCCGCCGCTGGTCTGAGGGGTTGGCAGCGCAACCGTCTTAACTTCCTGGGCGGAAATCAACCCAAGTGGGATCAACAAAAAGGGAACAACAGACCGTATCATAGCTATCACTATAGACAATATCCGGTTAAACCACAAGGCATGATCCCGAAATGGCTGGCGGAGTGCGTTCGCGCCTCTGCCGCCAGCTTGACGCCCCGGGGGACCGGCCACTTCGCTGACGCGGCCCAGCAGCAGAAGTCTGAAATAGAAAAGTATATGTCCGCCAGCGAAGAGGTATAGTGATATCAGATTGCGCGCTGGAATTATTCTCGCGGTCCTGGCCGGGTTCGCCACCCACGCCTTTGCGGCGGCGCCCGTGGTCGTGATTGCGGACGTGGACGGGATGGTGCATCCCATCACTGCCGAGATCGTAGCCGGCGCCATCGCCCAGGCACGGCAGGAAAACGCGGCGCTGCTCATCGTTCGTCTGAACACGCCCGGCGGCTTGATGGACGCCATGCGCGAGACGATTCAGGAAGTCGTCTCCTCGCCAATCCCCGTGGCCATGTTCGTGGCGCCGAGCGGCGGCCGGGCGGCTTCGGCGGGCTTCTTCCTTCTCGAATCGGGCGACGTGGCGGCCATGGCGCCGGGCACCAATACCGGCGCGGCGCACCCGGTGGCGATGGCCGGCGAAATGGACGCCATCATGAAGGAAAAGGTGGAGAACGACGCCGCCGCGGAGATGCGCAGCATTTCGACCAAACGCGGCCGCAATAGCGCGCTGGCCGAGACCGCCGTGCGCCAGAGCAAGTCGTTCACGGAAAAAGAGGCGCTCGACAATAAGCTGATCGACCTGGTCGCCGCGGATACCTGGGCGTTGGTGGCGGCGCTCGACGGCCGCACCGTCACCCGCTTCGACGGCCGCACGCAAACGCTCGCCTTGCGCGACGCCACCGTCGAGGTCTACCAGAGAACCTGGCGCCAGCGCATCATCTCGGCCATCGCCGATCCGAACATCGCGCTGGTCCTGCTGGTGGTCGGCGCGCTGGCGATTTACGTCGAGTTCTCCTCGCCCGGTCTGATCGCGCCCGGCGTGGTCGGCGCCATCCTGGTGCTGCTCGGGCTCTCGGCGATTTCGGTGCTGCCGGTCAATTGGCTGGGCGCCGCGCTGCTGCTGGTCTCCTTCACCCTGTTCGCGCTCGAAGCCAAGTTCGCCGCGCACGGCGTGCTGGCGGTGGGCGGCACGGTGTCGATGGTGCTGGGCGCGGTGATGCTGATCGACAGCCCGCTGCCCGAGATGCGCGTCCACTTGATCACGGCGATCGGCCTCGCGTTGCCGTTTTCGCTCATCACCGCGGGACTCGTGTCGCTCGCCGTGCGCGCGCGCAGCAACAAAGTGGTGACTGGACAACAGGGGATGATCGGCGAGATCGGTTCCGCCGTGACCGCACTGACGCCGGGAGGAACGGTATTCGTCCATGGAGAATACTGGAATGCGGTGGCATCCGGGAACGTGCCCGCCGGCGCGCAGGTGCGCGTAACCGGGATCCGGCAACTGACGCTCTCGGTCGAACCGGCCCCGGATAAGACTGGAGACTGAACATGGACGTGCTGACGATTGCGATTATTATCGTTTTGCTATACCTGCTGAGCGCCATCAAAATCCTGCGCGAGTACGAGCGCGGCGTCATCTTCCGCCTCGGGCGCCTGCTGCCGCAGCCCAAGGGCCCTGGCATCGTTCTCGTCTTTGCGCCGCTCGACCGCATGGTGCGCGTCTCCCTGCGCATCGATACGCTCGAGGTGCCGGCGCAGGACGTGGTGACGCGCGACAACGTCACNNACCACGCTGCGCAGCGTGCTGGGCGAAGTGGAGTTGGACGAACTGCTCAGCCAGCGCGAGAAGCTGAACGTGCGTCTGCAATCCATTCTCGATACTCACACCTCGACCTGGGGCGTGAAGGTGACCATGGTCGAAGTGAAACAGGTCGACCTCGCCGAGCAGATGATCCGCGCCATCGCGCGGCAGGCCGAAGCCGAACGCGAGCGGCGCGCCAAGGTGATCCACGCCGATGGCGAGTATACGGCCTCCACCAAGCTGGCCATGGCGGCGGAAGTGCTGCAACACCAACCGGCCGCCATCACGTTGCGCTACCTGCAAACGCTGGTCGAAATCGGTACGGAGAAAAACACGACCATCGTGTTCCCCCTGCCACTGGATATAATTGCTTCTTTGGGACGCGCGCTGGACCGGGCGGGAACGCCGCCGGCCGCCGTGGAAGTTTCCAAGCCGGAATAACCGCGGGCAAGCGCGCTATTCGCAGCCGGCACGCGCGGCGCCGGGTACGATTATGTTTTTGATCGCGACAAGACGGGTATGGTGTAAATGAGGCGAGACGGGGAGACGGGCGAATTCGAATTGGTGCTGGGCAACGCGCAGCTCTTGAGCGGCCTGTTCATCGTGGTGCTACTGTTCGCAGTGTTTTTTGCGTTGGGATACGTGGTGGGGCAGAATTCGCCGCGTTCGGCCAAGTTGCCGGAGACCGCCGCCACCGGGCAGGCCGACCGGCCGCAGCCGGTGACATCGCCGCCACCCCAGGCGCCGCCAGGCTCGGCCGGAGTGGAAACGCCGCCGGTGCAGCCGCCCGCCGATGCCAACTCCGCCGCGGGTCAGGAACAGCCGAACGCTGCCGCCGCGCCAGCGCCCGAGGCCACACCCGCACCCGCCGCCGCACCGGAAGAGCCCGCGCCCGGCTCCTATTGGCAGGTGATGGCGCTCAAGCAGGCCGATGCCGAAGTAGTGGTGCGCAGCCTTAAGGACAAAGGTTTCCCAGCCACCGTGGCGCCCGGGCGAAACAACCTGACGCGCGTCCTGGTGGGTCCGTACAAGGACATGACGACGATGAGCAAGGTCAAGACCGAGCTCGAAAACGCCGGATTCCATCCTATTAAGAAGTAGTGCCGCGCCGCGAACCGTCGTGCCCATGCGGCTGTCCCAGCCACGGCTGTTCGCCGGCAGGCGCCTCGGACGATAACATTACAATATGCAGCCACCATGCACATCCGGCGTGAAGAAGGCCGGATGACGCCAGAGATCAGCAGCGCGGAATCGGCCGAGCACTACACGTGGGGAGGCCCGCGCGGCACGGACTGCGACGGCTGGCACCTGGTCAGGACTCCCGGCCTCAGCGTGATCGAGGAATCGATGCCTCCCGGCTCGAGCGAGATCCGCCACTCACACGTCCGCGCGCGCCAGTTCTTCTTCGTTCTCGAAGGCGAGTTGACCATGGAAGTCGAGGGCAGCGCTCTTCTCCTGCGGGCTCGCGAAGGGATCGAGATACGCCCGGGCCAATGGCATCGGGCCGTCAACCGGGGCGATAGCGCGGTGCGCATGCTCGTGATCAGCCAGCCGCCCAGTCACGGCGACAGGGTCGTTGCATGAGTTCGGAGCTTGATAACGCCGCTCCCGCCTCGCGCCTGGTGCAGATCGACACGCCGCGCCCCCGCCTTCCCGAGTGGGCGCGCCGCCCGCGCACCCATCACGAATCCCTGCACGCGCTCAAGAGCGGCCTGCGCCAGCGGAATCTCCACACCGTTTGCGAATCGGCGCGCTGCCCTAACATTCACGAGTGCTTCCACCGCGCGGCCGCCACGTTCATGATTCTGGGCGATCGCTGCACGCGCGGCTGCGGCTTCTGCTCGGTCGCCAAGCTCAATCCGCGCCGCCACGACGCGCGGCTCGACCCGGCCGAGCCCGCCAACGTGGCACGCATGGCTGCCGAAATGGGCTTGCACTACGTGGTCGTCACCAGCGTCAACCGCGACGATCTCGACGACGGCGGCTCGCACCATTTCGCCCAAACCGTCTGCGAACTTCGGCGCGCCCTGCCCGCGGCGCGCGTGGAAGTGCTCACCCCGGATTTCTGCGGCGATCTCGACGCCGTGGCCCGCGTGCTCGACGCCGGTCCGCACGTCTTCAATCACAACATGGAAACGGTCCCGCGCCTTTACCCGCGCGTGCGTCCGCAGGCCGATTACCGCCAATCGCTCGGCGTGCTGCGCTTCGCGCGCGCTCATTCGCCCAAGGTGTTGACCAAGTCCGGCTTCATGGTGGGTCTGGGCGAAGCGCCCGCCGAAGTTCACGCCCTGCTCACCGATCTGCGGCAGGCCGGCGCGGACGTGGTCACTATCGGCCAATACCTCCAACCCACGCGCCGCAGCCTGCCCGTCGTCGAGTATGTCGCCCTCGAGCAATTCGAAAGCTACCGCGCGCACGGCATGGCGCTCGGCTTCAAGATGGTGTTCAGCGGCCCGCTGGTGCGCAGCTCGTATATGGCGGACGCGGTGAGCGAAGAGGCGCTGCGGACCCAGTGTTGAACTGGCTGCTGGCGCTGGCTTCGGCGGGTCTTCTGACGCTCGCCTTCCCCGGTTTCGATTTCGCCTGGCTGGCGCCTGTGGCGCTCGTCCCCCTGATAATCGCCGTCGCGCGCGAGTCCGGCCCGTGGCGGCGCTTCCTGTTCGGCTGGGCATGCGGCATCGCCTATTGGTTCGGCGTCTGCCATTGGATTCAATTCACCCTGTCCGTGTACGGCGGCATGGGCACGACCGCCGGCTGGGCCGTATTCACCCTCTTCGCTCTCGCCAAAGGCCTGCACATGGCGGTGTTCGCTATGTTGGCCGGCATGTTGACCGGCCGCTGGTGGGCCACGCCGGCGGTGGCCACGCTCTGGGTCGCGGTCGAATCGACGCACGGCTTCTTCGGCTTCGCCTGGCTCGCGCTCGGCAACGCAGGCATCAATATGAGCGTGCCGATGCGCCTCGCGCCCGCGACCGGCGTCTATGGCGTTTCGTTCGTGTTTGCGTTGATGTCTGCGGCGCTGGCGCTGCGTCTGCTCGGCCGCCCGCGGCGCGAACTCGCCTGGATGGCCCTGCTCGGCGTGCTGCTCGTTCTTCCCCCGCTGCCGGAGCCCGAGCGCGGACGCGAAAGCGCGCTGTTGGTCCAGCCCAACCTCTCCGAGACCGAAGAGTGGACCGCCGAATCGGTGGACCGCGCCCAACGCACCATGGCCGAAGACACGGCGCGCGCGGTCGCCATTGAAGCCGGCCACGCGCCCGCCATCGTGGTCTGGCCGGAAGTGCCCGTGCCGTACTATTACGACGAAGATCCCCGCTTCCGCGCCGCCGCCGCCGACCTGGCGCGCTCGACCGGCGCCTATTTGTTGATCGGCACCGTCGCCCACACTCCCGCCGGCGCGCCGCTCAATTCCGCCACGCTCGTCGCACCCGAGGGCTTTCGCGTCAGCCGATACGACAAGGTGAACCTGGTGCCCTTCGGCGAGTTCGTGCCCTGGCCGCTCGGCGCCTTGACGGAAAAGGTAACCAAGGAAGCCGGCGATTTCGCCCCCGGCCGCGACGTGGTCGTTTCGCCCGTCGGCAACCACAAGATCGGCACCTTCATTTGCTACGAATCGGTGTTCCCGAATTTCGTCCGTCGCTTCGCCGCCGGTGGCGCGCAGGCGCTGTTCACCATCTCGAACGACGGCTGGTTCGGCAAGACCGCCGCCCGCTGGCAGCACCTCGAAATCGTGCGTATGCGCGCCGCCGAAAACCGCCGCTGGATCCTGCGCACCGCCAACGACGGCATCACCGCCGCCATCGATCCCGCCGGCCGCGTCCGCAGCGCGCTCCCCCTCTTCACCGAAGCCACCTCCACCGCCCGCTTCAATTACGAGACGACCGAGACCTTCTACACCCGCTTCGGCAATTGGTTCCCAGTGCTGTGCGCGCTGATCGCGGCGGGGGCGTTGGTGGCGGGGAAACTCGCGCGGGAGTGAGACCAACACGACGCCTGTGTACATTTGCTGAACATATTCGTACAGAAAATGTACCATCCCCCGGCGCTACTGGGCCGCTTCCCAGGCGCAAAGCATTGAAACCGCTGGACCATCCGATTGGACATCGTGATGCACAGCAGTTTGCGTGACCACATCACACGACCCGATGAAGATTCTGCTGATTCTCCCGGCCGGCGAGAAGGTTCGCGTCACGCCCGAGCGGCCGGAAGTGCCGAACCGAGCGATGTTGCGATTCAGCGTCCTTTCTCTTACGAGCGTGGCGGCATTGACGCCGCAGCGGCATGAGGTCCGGATCGTGGATGAAAATGTCGAGCCGCTCGATTTCGAGAGCGACGTCGACCTGGTCGGGATCACGTTCATGACGGCCCTGGCTCCGAGGGCCTACGAGATAGCTAGCCAGTTCCGGGCGCGCGGAAAGTTCGTAGTTGGAGGCGGATTCCATCCGACGCTATGTCCCGATGAAGCCGCCGAGCACCTGGATGCCGTGATCATAGGAGACGCCGAAGGCGCCTGGGAGCGCCTGTTGCAGGATATCGAGGCGGGCCAACCGCGCAAGGTGTACGAGGGCGACGCGTGTCCCGGAGGAACGATTCGCCCGCCGACTCCCCGCCGGGAGCTGCTAGCGAGCACCGCGCAGCATTATGTCACGATCCATGCGGTCCAAACCGGACGAGGTTGTCAGCACAATTGCCGTTACTGTTCCGTTACCGCATTTCACCGGCGGAGCTTCCGGCAGCGGCCGATAGGGGACGTCGTCGCGGAGTTGCGCGCAGTGCCACGCGACTTTATCTTCGTTGACGACAACATCATCCGCTCGCCGCAATATGCGCGCGACCTGTTCCGGGAACTGGTTCCGCTGCGCAAGCGCTGGGTAACCCAATGCTCCATCGAGATTGCGGATGACCCGGAACTTCTCGCGTTAGCGCACGCCGCGGGTTGCTGCGGCCTGTTCATCGGCATCGAGACAGCGAACCCGGACAACCTGGCAGGCGTGGGGAAGCAATTCAACGAGAGTGGTCGCTACCGGGAACGCCTGCGCAGAATCCGGAGCCAGGGAATCGGCGTAGTGGCGGGCATGATGGTCGGGCTCGATCGAGACGACCCTGGCGTCTTCGAGAACTGCCTGCGCTTTCTCCAGCGGCACAGGATTGACGGGCTGCAACTGAACATAGTCACGCCGCTTCCTGGAACGCCGCTGTTTAACGATATGCAGCGCACTGGCCGCATAACGGATTATCAATGGGATCACTATGACTTCCGTCATGTCGTATTCCAGCCCGGCAATATCGGGGCCGCCCAATTACAGGAAGGCGCGGATTGGCTCTATGCGCAGTTCTATCGGCTCGACAGAGTGTTGCTTAGGTTCCTGCGAACCTGGTGGACCTGCGGGTGGCTCCCAGCGCTGTTGGCCATCCGGCTTGGATTAACCTATCGCTATGACAACCGCCGCGAGAGCATAAAGGGGCGCAATCCGGCGCGGAAGTAATGCGGGCGCATTTCCTCCGAACTCTCAAACACCGCTCGGCGCTTACTTCTCTCCCCCGCCCCCGTTCGCGGCCTTCGGCTCTTCATCCCCCTGCCGTTCCAGCTCTTCGTTCAGGATGATGGCTTCGGCCAGGTCCTTCATGGGGCGGCGCAGGCGGCGGCTTTGCTCGCGCAACCGCAGGTAGGCGTCTTCCTCGGTGAGTTGGTACTTGCGTTGGATGATGCCCTTGGCGCGCTCCACCAGCTTGCGCGTCTCCAGTTCCCGCTTCATCTCCTGGGTTTCTTCCAGCAGTCGCGCGTTCTCCTGCTGCAGCATGGAACGGGAAATCGTGACGCCCAACTGCTCGCCGATGAACACCACGATGCCCACCTCTTCCCGGCTGTGCTGGTGCGGGCTGCGATGGTGCACGTTGATGACGCCGATCGCCTCGCCGCCCGAAACCAGCGGAACCGACAGGAACGCCTCGTAGGTGTCTTCCACCAGCGTCTGGAAGCGCTTGAACCGCGCGTCGGCGGCCGCGTTCGACCCCAGCGCCACCACGCTCTTGTGCTCCGCCACCCAACCGGTGATGCCCTCGCCGGGCTTCAGCTTGAGGTGGTCCAGGTCGGCCGCGTGCGGCACCTGCGAAGCCCGCAGGATGATGTCGTGGGTTTCCGGATCGATCAGGTAGACCAGGCAGGCATCGCAAGCGGTGGCCTGGACCGTCAGTCCAACCACTTCGCCCAGCATCTCGTCCAGCGATAAGTCGGAACTGACTATGCTGCTGATCCTGTGCAGGATGGACACCTGCGATTCAGACGCGTCCCCGATATTCATGGTCTCCATATTTCAACCTATCGCCGCACGGCCGGGCCGTCCAATCGAAATTTTCTATGGACCCGAATCGCCGGCGGCGCGGCCCGGATCCGGCGCGAGTATCCCGCGCGGAACGGCGCCGCGGAGGATGGCGCGCCTGGCGGGGATCGGCTGAGACCGGCGCCAGGGTCGCCCCTCGCCTGGGGCGCCCCGGGTTTGCCTGCGATGCGGAGCGAGTCAGGGAGTCCGTATCGCCAATCTATGCCGCGCCGCATCCCAGTCCAGGATCGCAACGCGGCCGCTCCGTAGAAGTTGCGCTCCCTCCGCCGAATCGGCCGGGGGAACTGTGACATTCAGCAACGGAAAGAAGTATTTCACCCCGGCCCCCAAACCGAATTCGTGGAATCCCGCTGGCATTCTTCTGTAGACAAACCCGGTGACCGCCGGCTCCGTCTTCGCGAACTTGCCCAGCGTGGTAATCCACTCGNNGGCGCGCTCCACCAGCTTGCGCGTTTCGAGTTCCCGGCGCATTTCGAGCGTCTGTTCGAGCAGCCGCGCGTTCTCCTCCTGCAGGAAAGACTTCGCGATGGCGACGCCGAGTTGTTCGCCGATGAAGACCAGCGTCCCGATCTCGTCGGGCGTGTGATCGTGCGCGTCGCGGTGGTGCACGTTGATCACGCCCACCAGGTCGCCCGCGCTCACCAGCGGCACCGAGAGCAGCGCCTCGTAGGTATCTTCCACCAGCCCCTGGAACAGCTTGAAGCGGCCGTCGCGGGTGGCGTTCGAGGAGAGCGCGACCACCGACTTATGCTCGGCCACCCATCCCGTGACGCCCTCGCCCACGTGCATGCGCAGATTGCCCAGCGCCGTGGCGTGCGGCACCTGGGAGGCCCGCAACACGACTTCGTCGGTCGAGGGGTCGATCAGATATACCAGACAGGCGTCGCAGGCGGTCGCCTGCACGGCGAGCCCGACTACTTCGCCCAGCATTTCGTCCAACGTCAGGTTCGAGCTGACGATCCGGCTCACCTGGTGCAGTACGTGAACCAGTGACGGCGGAGTCTTGGCGGGCTTCTTCGTGGCCATACTTCTAGGCTATCGGTGATTGAAAGCACGGCGCAATCGGAATTTTCTATGGTTGGGATCAATCATACTTGGCGGTCCGCCCGGCATGCGCCACGCCGTTCGCTAGGGACTCGTCAAGAACCAACCACTCCAACCGCTGACGGTCGCGGCTCCGATACGCCCTCAGAGCCGCAACCGTCAGGGAGCGGTTGCCGGCGATTGGATAGGTTATTTTGCGACAGGCGCTAGCTTGCCGTCTCGACCACTAAGTTGTCGATAAGTCGCGCACGGCCGATCTGAACGGCTACCGCGAGCAGCGCGGCGCGGCCGATGCGCGTGAGCGGGGCTAGCGAATCGGCATCCACCACCTCGGCGTAATCGACGCGCGCCAGCGGCTCGGTTTCGATCGCGTGACACAGTTGGCGGGCAACGGCGCCGGCATCGCGCTCTCCGCGCTCGATTCCCTGCCCTGCCGCAACCAGCGAGCGGCGCAGAACCGGAGCGGCGCGGCGCTCTTCGGGCGATAGATACGTGTTGCGCGAACTCATCGCCACGCCATCCGGCTCGCGCACGATCGGGCATCGCACTAAATCGACGTCGAAGTTCAAATCGCGAATCATGGTTTCGATCGCGCGCGCCTGCTGATAGTCCTTCAATCCGAAGTAGGCGCGCCGCGGACGGCAGATATTGAATAGCTTCGCCACCACGGTTGCCACGCCGCGGAAGTGTACCGGCCGCGATGCGCCGCACAAGCCGGCCGTGATGCGCTCGACGTTGACGAAGGTCGCGTGATCGCTCGCGTACACTTCGCCCGGTTCCGGCGCGAACATGATGTCAATACCCTCCGCGGCGGCGAGCGCGCAATCGCGGTCGAAGTCCTTGGGGTATGCCGCGAGATCCTCGCCAGGCCCGAACTGGGTCGGATTCACGAACAGAGACACCACCGCTAGTCCGCACTCCGCGCGCGCCGCACGCATCAGCGACAGGTGACCTTCGTGAAAGAACCCCATCGTCGGCACCAGGCCGACGATGCCGCCCGCGCGGCCGGCCGCCGCCTCCGCTCGCATCTCACTTACTGTTCTTACGATTCGCATTGTCATACGCAACCGCGCCAGGAAGCCGCCACACAATCTCCACCGTGGCGCACGCACTCATGCGTGCCGCGTCGGCACTTGTGCCGACGCCCGGCATCTTCCCAACAAAAGATGTCGAGAAGAGTCTCGACACGGCACGCACGAGTGCGTGCGCTACGTGGGCAGTCTCACCGCCCCTTTCGCTCGCCGCTTTCTTCGCCCAGCGCGCGCAATTCGTCCTCGGGCATTTCGTAGCAGTGTTCGGGCGCCGGGAAAGCGCCTTCGCGAACGTCGCGAATGTACGACGCGGCGGCCGTGGATATCATCTCGCCCAATTCCAGATAGCGTTTGGCCAGTCGCGGGCTGCGCGGAGTCAATCCCAACGCGTCGTGCAGCACCAGAATCTGTCCGTCGCAGTGCGGGCCGGCGCCAATGCCGATGGTCGGTATCGTCAACCGCTCCGTGATCGGGCGCGCCACTTCGGCCGGCACGCATTCGAGCACCACGGCAAACGCCCCCGCGCCCTCGAGCGCAATCGCATCGTTCAACAACTCGCCCGCGCGCGCCGCCGTCTTCGCTTGCACGATGTTGCTGCCGAAGCGATGCACCGATTGCGGCGTGTAGCCGAGATGCCCCATCACCGGAATCCCCGTCTCCACCAACCGCTCGATCACCGCAAGCACCGCGCCCGCGCCTTCCACCTTCACCGCCTCCACGCCGCCCTCCTTGAGGAACCGGCCCGCGTTGCGAACCGCGTCGTCGAGCCCGGTCTGGTAGGACAGGAACGGCATATCGGCCACCGTCAACGCGCGCACGACGCCGCGGGCAACCGCCTTCGCGTGGTGCAGCATCTCCTCCATCGTCACCGGCACCGTGGTCGGGTAGCCGAGCACCACGTTCGCGAGCGAATCGCCAACCAGGATCACGTCGATCCCCGCGCGGTCGAGAATCTGGGCAGCCAGGTAATCGTACGCCGTGAGCGCGGCGATCTTCCCGCCGCTCTGCTTGATCTTAGCCAGATGGTTGACGCGAATCTTGGCTGGCCGTTCCGGTTCCGCTTGACGAGGCACTTGTTTTACGATACCGAACCGCCGCGCCGGGAAGCAATCGCTGGTGGGGCATGCTTTAGCTTGCCCGCTGTATTGCCGAGCCAACGCCGCTCCGCGCCGATAGCATGAGACCCGCCCGGCGCGGTACGCTATGATAAAAAAATCCCTATGAACCAAGACGTATTCACAGAGGGCCTTACTTTCGACGACGTTCTGCTCGAACCGGCCCGCAGCGAAGTGCTGCCGTCTGAACCCGACACGCGCACCCAGTTGACGCGCGAGATCGGGCTGAACATCCCAATTGTTTCGGCCGCCATGGACACGGTGACCGAATCCCACCTGGCGATCGCGCTGGCGCAACAGGGCGGCATCGGCGTCATCCACCGCAACATGCCCATCGACAAACAGGCGGAAGAAGTCGACCGCGTGAAACGCAGTGAAAGCGGGATGATCGTGGACCCCATCACGGTCGGCCCGGAACAATCGATCGCCGACGCGCGCGCGCTGATGGCGCGCTACCGCATCTCCGGCGTGCCCGTGGTCAAAGACGGCAAGCTGGTCGGCATCCTCACCAATCGCGACCTGCGCTTTGAAACGCGCACCGATATTCCCATCTCTGGCGTCATGACCAAGGAGAACCTGGTGACGGTCGCCGTGGGCACCACGCTCGAACAGGCCGAGGCCCTGCTGCACCAGTACCGCGTGGAAAAGCTGCTGGTGGTCGACGACCAGTATTACCTGAAGGGTCTCATTACGGTCAAGGACATTCAGAAGAAGTTGAAATATCCCAACGCGGCCAAGGACGACCAGGGACGGCTGCGCGTGGGCGCGGCAATCGGCGCCACCGGCGACTTCCTCGATCGCGCGCTGGAACTGGTGGCGCGCAAGGTGGACGTGCTCGCCATCGATACCGCGCACGGCCACACCACGCGCGTGATGGCGGCCGTGAAAGCGATTAAGAGCAAGCAGCCCGGCGTGCAATTGCTGGTCGGCAACGTGGCCACCTATGAAGGCGCGAAGGAGCTGATCTCGCTCGGTGTGGATGGCATCAAAGTGGGAATCGGGCCGGGCTCGATTTGCACCACGCGCGTGGTTTCGGGCGCTGGCGTGCCGCAGATCACGGCGATTCTCGAATGCGCGCGCGCCGCGCGCGGCTCGGGCGTCCCGCTGGTGGGCGATGGCGGCATCAAGTACTCGGGCGACGTGACCAAGGCGATTGCGGCCGGCGCGGACACGGTCATGATCGGCAGCCTGCTGGCCGGCACCGACGAAAGCCCCGGCGAGACGATTCTCTACCAGGGCCGCACCTTCAAGACCTACCGCGGCATGGGCTCGCTGGGCGCCATGTCGCAGGGCCAGGCCAACCGCTACGAGCAGGATCCCAATGCGAAGCTCGTGCCCGAGGGCATCGAAGGCCGCGTGGCGTCCAAGGGGCCGCTCGCCGACCTGGTCTACCAACTCGTCGGCGGCCTGCGCTCCGGCATGGGCTATTGCGGCGTCCGCACCATCGCCGAGTTGCAGAATAAAGCCCGCTTCCTGCGCATCTCCCCAGCCGGCCTTCGCGAGAGCCACGTCCACGACGTGATCATCACCAAGGAAGCGCCCAACTATCGCGTGGAATAATCGGCGAGCACGGTGTCGTGCAGGCCGCGCTATCGTTTGCAGGTGGGCAGGAAAGCGGAAACGCGTGGTGTCACCGGTTTTCCTTCCTGCTATCGGGCCGGGTGACCGGGCGGTGGCTCGGTGGGCAGTTCGAAGGGCGGGCCTGCGATCCGCTCGGTTCCATCGCAACTGGCGACCACGTACCGGAACGTTCCCGGTCCCATGTAGTAGCTCTGCCGGCATTCGCCATGGCACGTCCGGCCGTCCCAAGGGCCGATGGGAATAGTGCCGCCCGGAGGCACGCTGATGCATGCCTGCGATGCCTGGCCGCGCTCGCCTGGTTGAAGGCTGAGGCCGTTCAGTCCCGCATCTTGCCACGCGCCCTCAAATTGCTGCTCAATGGTTAAGCTGCGGCGCAGGCTGCGGACTCTCCCTCCGCGGTTCTCGATCAGCGCTCGGGTCGGCTCGATGTTTCTGATTGCGATCTCCGGCCCCGTGTCTCCCCGCTGTGCCACAGGTGCCTGTTCCGCCGGGTGCTTGCCGCATGACAGGAGCATCGCCACTGCGCAAAGGACTGCGAATCTCATGGCCGCCTCACGTCCGGCATGTGGTCACGGTCCGGGTACTCATGCCAGCCTGGGCTGTTTGCGGCTTTGGTTGCGAGCGCGTTACAGCTAAATATCTGAGGACTTGTTAGCAGCCCGGTGACCCTCGGGTCCGTTGGCGGGAATTGGAAGACCCGGGCACTTGCGCCGTTGCCACTCTCGGCCGGCGTTATTGTCCAGCCGGCCTCGTCGTTTCCTGGCGGGTATTTCTTCGGGCGGAAGTAATAGTGCCACCGGGCACTCCAGTAGTAGTGCGCCAGATGGTAGAACTTCGGGTTGCCGAAGTCGGTCCCGTCCATCGCGGTGAGCATTGCACAGAAGAGCAGTTCTATCTGCACCTCGTCCAGGTAGTTCGGATTGTTGCGCGCGAGGCTGTTCGGTTCGATCAGAGGATACCAGCTCCCTGGTTCGTCCTGGTGTATGACGGCGATGTCGAGCGGGAATGCGCCCTGTGGCGCCATTCCTCGCTGCGCTGGTGGGCGGCTGTGGGTGAAGATGGTCTCTGGCCCAGCGTAGGTGTCCCTGCAGCGGCGCGCGGCTCTGCCGTTGCCTTTGCCACGCTGTATGAAGATGCTTCCGTCGTGGCTGTGCTGTCCCCGGTACATGGCCCAGTCCGTTTCTGCCAGCTGGACCTGGATCCAGCCTACTCGCCAGCCGTTTCGCTTGTCCCTCGGACCGCCGGTGAACCGCACCACGCCGGTAGCTTCGCTCTTGGGTGCGGCCACGAAATACGCATAATAGTTGGGGTCCGCTGCGTCGATGTTGCCAAAAGGGTCGCGATACCGGTCGACGTATGGGCGCGGCGCCCCAGCCGGAATGTGCCTTGTGATGGGGCTCTGTACGATGGCGACGGCCACAGAGTTGGCCCCCCTTTCGAGGGTATTCTAACCAGCCCGTATTCTAATCAAATCGGATCTCTTTGTGCAAATTAGAAAGCCAGCGTCGGAGATTAAAAACCCGTGGCGGGCTACGTATTTCCATTTTCCTTTACGTCCACGGCGTTATCATTACCAAGGAACCGCCCAACTACCGCTTCGAATAGTCCGCGAAATCGGCGAGCACGGATTTCTGCATCTGTCGCGCGGCGTTGGTGAGCCATGCGCGCGGACGTTTCTTGAGATGGGAAGAACGCGTTCGCGTCAAAAGCGCTAAACTAGTCCCCGACGGCTGCCATGACCGAGAATCGCCTGAGCCGAATTACGATAAACGACGCCCAGTGCGGAGGGCGGCCGTGCATTCGCGGCATGAGAATACGCGTGACGGACATCCTCGAATTGCTGGGAGCCGGCGCGACGCCCGAAGAGATTCTGTCGGACTATCCGTATCTCGAGCGAGAGGACATTCTTGCGTCAATCGAGTATGCCGCTCGTCAGACTGATCACTCAGTCCTCCTGTCCGCGTGAAGTTCCTCGTCGGTAATCAGCTTCCCCCGGCATTGGCCCGCTTCATCTCCGAAGACCTTCGGGCTGAGGCGCTACATGTGGCCGATGCCGGCCTGCGGGACGGTACGGATGCCGACATTTGGAGCTATGCTTCCGAGAACGATTTCGTGCTGATTTCCAAAGACGACGATTTCGTGACCGTGTATTCCAGGACGCCTCGGCAAGGTTGCTATGGGTACGAATCGGGAATTGCCGGCGCGCCCGCCTGCTGGAAGTTCTCGAGCGGCAATGGCAGAGAATTCTGGTGCGATTGGAGCAGGGCGAGCGATTCGTCGAGCTTCGCTGATGGGGCAGTTCTTCCAAAGCCAGGGTCAGCACGTGTTTCCATTTTCCCGAGACTTCGCGTACCCCCCAACTACCGCGCTGAATAGTCCGCGAAATTGGCGGGCACTGCGCCCTACACACCGCGCTATTTGCGCGTGGTCGGGAAGGTGGAAACGCGTGGCCTGTCACGGGTTGTGTCACTAGTTGTGACTTCACGCGGTCGTCGAGAGCGCGGTTGATAGCGGGGTGTTCCGCGCGGGAAAAAAGATGCGATAATGAGGATCTTGGTTAAGTGGGAATGAGGGACCGCACGAGCTTAAAGACCAATGCTACAGACGCGCCGCCATCCGCGATGGCTCAATCGCTGATTCGGCTTATGGTGATTATAGCGTTCGGAAGCTTCATCGCCATGGCAGTGCCTCAGTTGACACACATCGCTCGATCCGGCAAAGCTCCGGGCTTGGTCGTCGTCACAGGCATTTTGCTGTTCTCCCTTGCCGCGGTCGCGACTGGAGCTTTTTACTACGCGCTGAAGCGACTGGTGCCTTTCCTGGATTCGAGCGCCCAGGCGCAGGCCACGTTCCTGGATGCGCTGGACACGAAGTACGCTGATGCGGCTATTCTCTTCTCCGCGGCCCTCAGTCTGTTTATCGAGCTCGGCATCATCAGATGGCAATCCTCGATCCTTCCATTCTTCGCCTTTTATAAGAACTTCAGCCTCCTGGCTTGCTTTGTGGGCCTTGGATTGGGTTACGCTCTAGCCGCGCGGGATCGCATTCCTCTTGTAATTGTGCTTCCCCTACTCGCCTGGCAGTTCGGCTTCATGACTTTCGTCCGGTGCCGGCTTGACATCGGTCGAACCACTGTTCCCTTCAGTGAGCAACTCACAATGGGAATCAGTGCTGGCAAGTTGTCGCACATCCTCTTGCTGTATGGGTTACTTGCGATCGTCTTCCTGGTTACGGCTTTGAGTTTCATGCCTGTGGGCCAGCTTTGCGGCCGGCTGATGGAACGCCGCACCAAGTTGCGAGCGTATGGGCTGAACTTACTCGGCAGCTTGCTTGGAGTCCTTCTCATGCTGGTGGCGAGTTTCTTATGGACGCCTCCGCTCGTCTGGTTCGCCGTGTGTTTCTTTGCAATTCTGCTGTTTACGTTCAGAGAGCCTTCTGCAATGACGGTCGGCCTTTTCTTTGCAGTGGTCTGTACCGTCGTTTTGGCCTGGCCAGTGAACCCTCTGTGGAATCGCGTGTATTCCCCGTATCAACTATTGGAGATTGGGCGCAGTGAGGATACGGGCCTGACGATGATTAACGCCGCGGGCAGCTACTATCAGCGCATTTTCGATTTCTCCGATGCCCAAAGTACCCGATGGAGCAAAGTCCGCGGATACTATGACTTCCCCTATAAGGTCCATCCCACCTTGGCCAACGTCGCGGTCGTGGGCGCTGGAACCGGCAACGATGTCGCGGCGGCTCTGCGTTCCGGAGCTGGACACGTCGAGGCAATTGAAATCGACCCGGCGATCCTGATGATTGGCCAAGTGAGCCACCCCGAGCGGCCGTACAGTGACGCCCGGGTTCATGCAGTCGTCAACGATGCACGCTCGTTTCTTAGAACCACGGAGCAAAGATTCGACCTGGTCGTCTACGGTCTCCTCGATTCCCACACGCTGCTTAGCCAAGGTTCGAGCGTGCGCCTGGATTCGTTCGTTTACACTGTGGAGGGCCTACGTGAGGCTCGGGCCCGGCTGAAACCCGATGGCGCGCTTTCACTCTCGTTTAGCATCCTGTCGGACGCCTTAGGCCGCAAGATCTATCTCATGTTGCGAGAGGCTTTTGACGGAAGGTCCCCCTTGTGCGTGCAGGCTGGCTACGACACCTCGGTCACTTTCTTGGAATCGAATGACGCGAAGTGGGCGCTCTCTCCGAAACTGGTGGAAGACGCGGGGTTTAGGGATAAGACGGCCTTTTATGCTGACCCATCCCTCCATGCCGACATCTCAACGGACGATTGGCCGTTCTTCTACATGCCCCAACGTATATACCCCGTGTCGTACCTGATCATGGTATTCCAGGTCTTAGTTCTTTCTCTCCTGATCGGTGCAAACTTCTTTCCCGAAAAGCCGAGATTCAGTCATCTCTCCTTTTTCTTCCTTGGCGCCGGTTTCATGCTGATCGAGACCAAGGGAATCACGGAAATGGGCTTGACCTTCGGTAATACCTGGCAGGTAATCGGGTTTGTGATTGCGGGCATTTTGACGATGGCGTTTCTGGGGAATTGCGCCGTTCAGTGGCTCCGTATCAGGCGTCCTCTGGCTCCCTATCTGCTCTTGCTGGCGGCGCTGGCCGTTGGCTGGTATGTTGCACGGTCCGGCGGGTTCCCCTCGACGCCTCTCGGACGCCTGGAAACCTCCATTGTGCTGACGTTGCCGCTGTTGTTTTCCGGCATCGTCTTCTCGACGCTGCTTTCCAGCAAGGGACAGGTCTCAGGGATGATAGCGATGAATCTGCTGGGGGCCATCTGCGGCGGCTTGCTGGAATACAATTCGATGTACTTCGGTTTCCGGTCCTTGTATTTGATCGCGATGGGGTGTTACGTTCTTGCCTTTGTCTCGGAACTGGCTTTTCCGAATAAGGACACCGGCGAACTCGCCGCCGCTTCGGGTACGATCGAACGAACACCGACAATTGCCTGACGTACCCAGCTTTGCTCGCGCCGCACCGGTAATTCGAAATTCGGAATCGGACTACCGGCGTGCAATGGGGCGGCACTTACAACTTCGATGGGTTTGACAACCTGGCTGCCAAGGTGGTGACGAACGGGCGGCTGCCATCCTCCTTACCATCGGTCACACCTTCATCGACTTTTCCCATCAGCCATTAACTCTCCACCCCTGAATGGCTTCCGCCCGCCCGCCCATCCTCCCGGCGCCCCTGCCTGCCGGCATCCATGTCACAGTAATTACAGGAAGTGCCCGCGCGTCCGGCATAAGCGCTCGCGCCGGCGTTGGACTTGCTCGCCGGCCCGCAGGCCAAACGGGGTGAATTCGCCCCGTTTCGGGCAGGCCGTTTTGTTTGTTTTCAATGACTTGGTTCGCCTCAAACGGGGCAAATTCACCCCGTTTTGGAAGCACTTGTAACACGCGTCATTGTTCTCGCCCGCTGTAGCCCCAACTCCGAGGAGAGCCGCGACAATCGGGCACGCCGCTGCAGGCAGGGGGCAGGCCGGGGACAGCCGCAAAATTCGAAATCCTCTTCCTGAGACTTCGCGCAGGCACCCAGTTGCGGTGCGGGAATTCGGAATTCGGAATTGAGCAATCGGCGAGCACGGGTTTTTCCACCTGGCGCGTGGCCTGAAACAGCCAGCCCTTCGGACGTTTCTTGAGATCGGCCAACAACACGCGCGGCGCGAACGTGCCGAGACGGACGCTGGCGGCTTCCCAACCGATGGGCTCCCGCGGCGCCCGGATGAATTCGGCCGCGCACCTGCTCCCATAAATATGGGATACTGGCGTCATGAAGACCACCCTGGAGATCCCGGACCCAACCTTCCGTAAGGCCAAGGCCACGGCCAGTGCGCTGGGAATTCCGTTGCGCGAGTATGTTACACAGGCTGTCGAAGAAAAGCTCTCCCTGGGTCGACGCCCGGGAAAGCCCTGGCTGGAATGTGCGGGGGAGTTGGCCCGTCTCCACAAGGAGACGAAGCGGATACAGCGGATCATCGACGAGGAACTCGAACAAATCGAACCCGAGGACCTGACTTGATTCTGGACACCAGTGCTCTTTCGGCGTATCTCGACAAAGCGCCAGGAGCGGTTGAGATCGTGTCCCAGGCGCGTGAGCTTGCGATCCCTGTCATTGTAGCCGGCGAGTTCGCTTTTGGTATCGCGCAGTCCCGCCACCGCGATGCGTACGAAAGGTCGCTCGAACGAATGCTGGACCGCTCGACCGTCCTCGATATTGGCGTTGAGACCGCGCGGCATTACGCGGCGATCCGGCTGGAACTGAAGGCTGTTGGCAAGCCGATTCCGTCGAACGACGTTTGGATCGCGGCCCTGAGCCGGCAGCATTCGATGCCTGTCATGAGCCGCGACTCCCATTTCGACTTTGTGGTCGGGTTGAGACGGCGAACCTGGCAGTAGCGCGGGACGGGGGCTTCTCTGGAATCGGCCGCGGAGATCACGCATTCGCAAGCGCTTGAACCCATCGAAAAGCTCCCTGGATCGCTGTCGGCGGGCACGCCGCAAAAGTTCGAAACGTGTCCGCTGCGGGGATTCAGTTCTCAAGACCGACGAGCCCCGTTCGATCCCACCCCCGTCCGCGCTGAAACCAGTTGGCACGAGCCGGACCTGGAGCGGGTGAAATCCGACTCAGTAGCCCGGCACTTCCAGATTCAGCTCGCCGATCATTTGGAAATGCGTCCGGTTCTTCGAGACCAGCGTAAGGCTGTTTTCGATTGCCGTGGCGGCGATCGGCGCATCGAGCGCATCGAAGCCGTGAGAGCGCGCGAAGGCCATCATGAGAGCATACGCCCGGCGCACGATCCCCCCGGTCGGCGGCATCTGCTCGTAGGCCGAAATCAGGACGTCGAGATCGGTCACTTCGCGCTGGTTGCGGGCGCCGGCGATCAGTTCGAGCGCCGTGATCGCCGAGAGCAGGCAATCGTCGTTAGGGCTATCCAGGTAGTCGGCGGCCTTGGCGTTTCCGCGCGTCGAATCTACCATGACGTCGGAATCGATCAAGTGTGCCATCGGGAGCCGCGAGCGGTCAAAACCGGGGCTCCCGCAGACGATTCACGTACGTGACCCCGTCGGGGATGTCCTCGCGAGGCGGTGCTCCGCCAGGAGTAGCCGCGGCAGCAAGCCTGCATTTCGCTCAGTTCGCTGAAGGCCGCTCCACGCGGTCGACGACAATCACGTCTAACGGCGCTCTGCCCGGCGTGAGCTTCAGGCCGAATTGCTTCCGGAGAGCCGTGGAGAACGAGATGCCGTGAGTCTCCGTCGGCTCATCCCACTCAGTTGTAACCTCCTGGCCATTGAGCAGAACCTTCTCTTCTTCTCGCGGTCGCGCGTCGAACTCCAACCGCAGATCGAACCGGCCTCTCAGTCCGGTATCGTCAATCACCGGGCGGCCAGCGTAACTGCGAAACAGTGCACCCGAAAGTTCGGCCATAGTCCACCCATAGAAATCCATAACGGTACCGTTCCGGCTCGGGCCCAAGAACTGTACTTCTCTGCATCGTTCTGGCGCGGAGGGTTGCGCCCCCGGAATCGGGTCGTGCTTCATCGCCCCTCTCTCCAATTCCTGAAACAGGTCGCGCGGAACGCACTCGCCGTCGTTCAAGCGTCTTAACTTCGGATTCGGCTCCGCAACCGTGAGGAAGTAAACGGGCGTATCGCGGGGTTCGGTATGTGTCTTGAGTTGAAACCTGTCCTCCAACAGCGACTGCAGCATCGGCCCTATCATCTCAGCGGCCGTGGAGTGAGTTTCAGGCTTCGCGTCAATGGAGTAGATATCGGAGTCGGCCCAAGCCGGTAAACCCACCACCTGTGGGGCGAGGTGATCGAATTCCGACCGTGACAAACCGCCGTAGGCCGCTCGAATCAGCATTCGCACCGTAAAACAGGGAAGGCGAACAGTAACGGGGTCCGCAGTGGGAAGTCTGTTCACCGGACGCTCGCACGTCTTGTCCAGCTTGACTGACGCCGCCGCAAACGCGAGGCGTTGTGCGGACTTCTGCTGGCATCGCGGCATACTGGCAAAACCAAGCACCAGCCCAGTGGTCGCGATGATTGACGCTGCGCGCCGCAGTATCGAAAATGGCATTATGAGCTCTCCAAGGCATTTAAACCAATAACAGGCCATGTCTTTCCATTTTCCCAACCCTTCGCGCAAGCCCCCAACTACTGCGCAGAATAGTCGGCGAAATCGGCCAGCACGGACTTCTCCATCTGGCGCGCGGCCCGAAACAGCCAGCCCTGCGGACGTTTCTTGAGATCGGCCAGCAGCGCGCGCGGCCCGAGCGTGCCGAGGTGCACGTTGGCGGTTTCCCAACCCATGGCNNTTCTGCAGGCGCACGAACGGGTCCGGGCAGCGCACGGCGCGGTCCAGTATGTCCTGATAATGAATCGGCGCGGTGCCTTTGCCCGCGGCCGCCCACACGCAGGCGGAGGGCGCCAGCGCCTTGGCCTCGCGCGCCACCGATCCGCCGCGCCATTGCGCAATCGCGACGAAACGCTGGCGGCCCAAGCTGCCGAGGCCGGCCACGCGATGCGAGATGCGCCACTCCAGGCGCCGCTCCGGCATCATCCGCTCAACCGCCTTGATGGCGCCGGCGGGCGGCTTCTCCTTCAACTCGGCTAAGGCGAGCAGCTTTTGCCAAAATGCCTCCACATCGTGCAGCCGGTTGCTGGCCATGGTGCGCAGCGCCGGGTGTTGTTCGGCCAAAACATACGGTTTCCCGCCCGCCGCGACAGCCTCCGCGTAGCCTTTGACGATGGCGGCGACGCCTTCCTTGGGATCGCACTCCATTTTCGCCAGCAGCGCGCTGGTGGCCAGGCGCACCAGGTCGTGCGTGTACGGCAGCGCCCAGGCTTCGTCGAAATCGTTGATGCCCCAAATCAGGCGGCCTTCCACGTCGCGCCAGGTACCGAAATTCTCCACGTGCAGGTCGCCCACGGCCAGCGCCTTGGGTGCCCGCGCCAGGTCGCGGCAAACCTCCGGAAACGTCTGCGCCCAGCGGTAGTACGTGGCGCGCAGAAACGGAAAGGCCAAGGAACGCATGGCCTGGTGCTTGAGTTCCAGGTCCTCCGGAATGATGGCGATGTGCCGGCCCAGCCATGCCTCGTAACGCTCGGTAGCTTTCGTGATGTTCATAGTGGTTCCTTATAAGCTATCACTCCCGCACCTCATCCTGAAACCCGAAGTCGAACATTTCCATCGCCGTGGGATGTGGAGACGCAACTTCGCCGAAGTTGACTTGGGGATTCAGGCTAATTGAGTGGGGACCGCCGATCGGAACTGGTCCGGCAAAGGACCAGTTAACCGAAAGTAGCGGCGAGCGAGCCGGAAATGCCGGTCCAATGTACTTACATGTTCGGGAGTTAAGAGACGTATAAGTGGTGTCAGCGGACGCGTGACAGAAACAAGATAGGATAAGTACGGAGGAAAGACAGAACTAAGTACGCAGAAAGGAAATGAGGGCGGTCACGCGCGGGCTGAAACTGGGATGCGTCTGTTGCCGGTCATCGTTGTGCGCTTCTGGCGCGATGCCGAAAACCTACTGGCTCGGCTTATTCCGACCGTTCAGACCTTCCCCTACCATCGTTCCGCCACGCGAATGAGGCCGCCCTCACTGTAGCCCGGTTCTATTCTTAACACCTCCCGCCAGCCCTCGGGAGCCGGCTTCCTAAACGGCGTCGGAATCAACAACCGGTCTGATTCCACTTACATCATCACTCCACTTGCTATTCTTGTCAATAGCTACCGAAGTACTGGCCGGTGTAATTTCGCACGTAGCTCGATGTGGCATATGGGAATATTTTTGAGGAAGCCCGCTCCGCTCACCGGCGCGCCCGCTGTGCGCCGCATCAAGAGCTATGCCGCCGAGAGCGGTTATGTCTACGAGTATCACTACGCGGGTCAGCGCCCCTGGCGCAACCGGCTGGGCGGCGGCGTGGAATTCGAGTTTCACGTGTCGGTGCCCGGCGCACGTTGGCTGCCGGCCACAGTGATCGTGGCCGATCGCGAACTGCGGGTTTGGGAAACGCTCCACCTGCGCACGCTCTCCGCCACCGAACGCTACGCCATCGCCAAGCTGGCCCTTTTCGCGTCCTTCGATCGCCGCGCCGCGCCGCCGGAGACGCCCGTCGAGACGCGCGTCTCCGCGGACGACGTCGAAACCATCGCCCGGCGTCTCGAGCTGTAACGCGCGCGCTCACGCTATAATTGCAAGTGTCTTCCGCGGATGTGGCGAAATTGGCAGACGCGCTGGATTTAGGTTCCAGTTCCCGCGAGGGAGTGTAGGTTCAAGTCCTATCATCCGCACCACTGTTTCGATCGCTGGCGGCCGCGCCCGAAAGCGCGTCGGTACGGCTGGCGCAAAATGCGGCACGCGCGTGCGTTCCGCTTACATCCCAGCCGAGGATAGCCGCGCATCGAGTTCGGTGCGGGCGGCTTCGGCGGACTCGCCAAGCCACGACTTCGAGTTGGGCAGGAACGCGATCAACTCCTCATACGCCCAGTCCTTCTCCGGCGAGAATGCGGCGTAGCCCAGCGTGTCGGCCAGCCGCCAAGCCACTCTGATCAGGTTGTCCAGCGATACATCGCCGGCGACGGGCGGGTCGTGATGGCCTGCAATCGCGGCGGCCAGTTCGTCGGGGAAATTCCAGTCCTGTGCCAGGTAGCAGCCGGCCAGGCAGTGGTCGATATCGAACAGGTCGCGCTCGATGCCCAGGAGATCGAAGCCAAACTCGTCCGACACCTCGAGCATGCGCGAATACTCGGCCGGGTACGCCGACATCAGACCCAGCGTTCCCAGGTTATGCAGCAACCCTCCGGTGTAGGCCGGTTCGCGCGGCACGCCGTTGAGACGCGCAGCCTCTTCGGCAATTATAGCCGTGGCCTGGCTGTGGATCCACACCTTGCGCAGCGCGGCCATGCTCACCGCCGAACGAATCATGGTGTTCATCGCCACGTAGGTCGCGATGGTCTTCACCCGATCGAGCCCCACCATCGTAATGGCCTGCGCGACGCTGTTGACTTCGTGACGCACGCCGAACAGCGCGGAGTTGGCGAAACGCAGCAAATCGGCGGAAAACGACGGGTCCATCTTGACGATCTCGTAAACCTCGCGCAGGCTCGTGTCGTCCTGGCTGACCACGCTCAGGACGCGCTGTGCGATCGTCGGGAACGGAGGAACCAGGCGCAATGCCCAGGGCGCTTGGGGGCGCGCTACTTCGTTCATAGTCACTCCAACCGGAACTGCAAATTCCATGGTTCCGGGGCCTAACTCAGTCTACACCCAGCCGCTCCGCCCGAATCCGGCGGATTCGCCTGCCGTCCCACTTCCATTCACACTATCGACAGTGCCGCAACGGGCGGTTTTGTCTCATGTAAGTTCAATCCCTGCTGGCCCATGGATGCCGTNNACCGTTCGTCGATCCAGCCCCAGGCGTCTGGCGGTCTCTTCATAGCTGCCTGTCCTGCCATAGATACACGCGCAATACCGGCACAGCAGTTGCTCCGCCGTTAGTTCGCCGGCACGAAACGCGTGGGCTAACTCGTCCTCCGGATCGCGCACAGGCTGCGCGGATGGCTTATAGTCGCGGCGGATCAGGACGTTTCTCACGCACTGTTCCAACTCGCGATAGTTGCCCGGCCAGCGGTAAGTCGGCCCCAGGTTCCGTTCCACCCATGTCACCGCCTCCGCCGCGAACTCTTCCGCCTCCGCTCCGGCAACCTTGCGCGCCATGTAGACCACCAACTCGCGCAGCATCTGCGGCGAGTCCGCCAGTTGTTGCTCGAGCGACGGCGTCGAGATCTGATCGGAACAGAGCCGATAGTACAGGTCTTCGCGAAACCGCCCCTGCCGAATCTCCGCGGCCAGGTCGCGATGGGTCGCGGCAATCAGTTTCCCCTGAAACCGGCGGCTGCCCGTGTCCCCCACCGCATGGAATGTTCGCGTCTCAATCACGCGCAGCAACTTCACCTGTATCGCCAGGTCCATGTCTCCCAGTTCATCCAGAAAGACGCTTCCCAACTCCGAACACGTCTCGAGCCATCCCTTGCGGTCGACCACCGCACCCGTGAACGCGCCGCGCCGGTGTCCGAAGAGCTCCGATTCCACCAGCGTCGGCGACAGCGCCGAAATGTTGATCGGAAAGAACGACGCCGCGTCGTCGTCGGCGAATGTCATCCGGCGCCCGTCGAACCGGAGATACCGCGACTGCGCGACAGCTCGCGCCACCAGTTCCTTGCCCGTACCGGACGGTCCCGTGATCAGTGTCACGAACTCGCTCATCCGTTCGAACAGCGTCCGCCGGTACCGCCGCATGTCATGTGTGAAAATCGACTGCCACACCGCCGCACGCAGCCGCGCCGCCGGCACCGAGTTACCAATGATGTCCCGGAATATCCGCTCGAAGGCGCACTGTATCTGCCGGAAACACGCGAACGTGTGCACTGGCTCGTAGCACGAGGGCAGCGGTCGCGTCTCGATCTCGAGGAAGTACGCCCAATCCGCGCGGAACTGCTCGTAGAATCGCCAGCGCGCCGCCCCCGCCTCCCGCGCCGTGCCAAACTCGGCCTCGAAAAAGCGCGCATAGTAGCGTTGATACAGCAGGCTCAGCACTGCCTCCTCATACAGCATCAGGTCCTGCCGATTCGCCGCCACCCCCGTAGTCAGTTTCCGCCTCAGCCGCGGACACAGTTCCTCCATCCGCGCGGCGATCCGCCATACATTCGACCGGCGCCGGTCCGGCTCGTCCACCGAAAAACTCCACACCGGCTCGTCCTCCACGCATTCCGCGCCCAGCGCCGCGCGTTCATGCCGCAGCCGCTCCGGCAGAAACGGATTGCAAAACGCCAGGTTCGAAGCGGCGCGGAGAAACCCCCGCTCGGAGGACGAGAGAAAGGTCATGGTATGCATTCATTGTACAGCCACCAGCATGGAATGTACCTCGCCACGCTGTCCGGCAACGTCCACCTCCGCTAACTCATTGCAATCGCAGCTTCGCCGCCCCGGCATCTCGCGTGTATCAATCATCTCGTATGATTGGTAATTCGATGGCAACCGCGACCACCCAGGGCAGCTTCGGCAGACTTCTCCGGCAACGAGGTGTGCAGCCCTTCCTCTGGACCCAGTTCCTCGGCGCGTTCAACGACAACGTCTACAAGATCGTCGTTTCCATGCGCGCCGTCCACGTGGCCGCGTCCAGCGGATCGTCGAGCGTGTATCTCTCGCTCGCCGGCGCCGTCTTCGTCGTCCCGTTCCTCCTCTTCTCCGGCTACTCCGGCCACCTGGCGGACGCGGTCAGCAAGCGCACCGTGCTCATTGCGGTCAAGGTCTTCGAGATCGCCGTCATGTTGCTGGGACTGGCCGCGTTCTTTTCGACCCGCATTGAATTGATGCTCGCCGTGCTCTTCCTGATGGCGCTCCACTCCACCGTCTTCAGCCCGGCCAAGTACGGCATCGTCCCCGAAATGCTCGCCGACGAGGATCTCTCGCGCGCCAACGCCCTGCTCGAAATGAGCACCTTCGTCGCCATCGTCGTCGGCACCTCCATCGGCTCCTTCCTCTTCGTCACCTGGAAATACCGGCCATGGAACATGGGGCTCGCCATGGTGGCCGTAGCCGTGGCCGGCCTCGCCACCAGCCTCCGCATCGCCCGCGTCCGCCCGGCGGGCTGCACCTCGCCGTTTCGCCTGAATCCATTTTCCGAAGTGATCACCGGCACCAGGCACCTGCTCGCGGACCGCCCGCTGTGGCTCACCGTCCTCGCGATCTCGTATTTCTGGTTTCTCGGCGCCCTCTTTCAGATGGACCTGCTGCTGTTCGGCAGCGAGGTCTTACACGCGACCGACCTGCGAATCGGCCTCTTGGTCACATGCCTCGCCGTCGGAATCGGCGCCGGTAGCATGTTGGCCGGACGCCTCTCGGGCGATAAGGTCGAACTCGGCCTGGTGCCCCTCGGTTCCGTGTTGATGGCGGTCTTCTCCGTCCTTCTGTACGCGGCGCGAGGCTCCTACCACTGGTCCGCGGCGACGCTCGCGCTGCTCGGCGCTGCGAGCGGTCTCTTTATCGTGCCCCTCAACGCCTATCTCCAGCAGCGCGCCGGCGTTCACGAAAAGGGCCGTCTCATCGCCACCAACAATTTCTATAACACCGTCGGCGTGCTGATTGCCTCGGCCACTCTCTGGCTCTTTCACGACCGGCTGCATGTCTCGCCCGATAAGTTGATCCTGATTTTCGGCCTCGCCACCCTGGGCGTCACAGCTTACATCGTCACCGTCGTTCCCGATTTCCTGGTTCGCTTCGTGCTCTGGATGGCCACCCACTCGGTCTTCCGCATCCGCATCGCCGGCTCCGAGAACGTGCCCTTCCGCGGGCCCGCCCTGTTGGTCTCGAACCACATCTCGCATGTGGACGGCTTGTTGATCGGCGCCTCGCTGCAGCGCTTCGTCCGCTTCATGGTCTGGCGGCCTTTCTACGACATGAAAATGCTTCACTGGCTTTTCCGTCTGACCAATGCGATTCCCGTCGGCACCCGCTCGCCGCGCGAGGCTATCGAGGCCGTTCGCCGCGCACGCCGCGAACTCGCCGCCGGCGAAGTAGTTTGTATCTTCGCCGAAGGCGCCATCAGCCGCACCGGCAACTTACTGCCGTTCAAGGCCGGCCTCGAGACCATCGTCGCCGGCACCGGCGTCCCTATCGTGCCCGTGCATCTCGATCGCCTGTGGGGCAGCATCTTCAGTTTTGAGCGCGGTAAGTTTTTCTGGAAATGGCCGCGCCACATTCCCTACCCCGTCACCGTTTCCTTCGGTCGCCCGCTCCCCTCCACCGCGACCGCGTCTCAGGTCCGCCAGGCCATTCTCGAACTGGGCAGCGACGCCGTCGAAGCGCGTAAGTCGCGCCACGACGTGTTACCGGCGCGCTTCATCCGTTCCGCGCGCAAGAACTGGTCGAAATTCGCCATGGCCGATTCCGCCGGTCGCGAAGCGACTTACGGCCGCGCGCTCTCTGGCAGCCTGCTCATCGCCGATTGGCTCCGCCTCCACCGCCCAGCCGACGACATGGTCGGCGTCCTGTTGCCGCCTTCCGTCGCCGGCGCCCTGGTCAACGTCGGCCTCGTCATGGCGGCGAAGAAGCCGGTGAATCTCAACTTCACCGCCGGCCGCGCCGGCATGGCCGCCGTCGTCGATCAGTGCCAGATCCGCACCACCATCACCTCGCGAATGTTTCTCTCGAAGGCTAAGTTGGACACGGTCGATGGCGCCGTCTATGTCGAAGACATCCTCGCCGCCGCGGGCACCGCCGCGAAGGCCGCCGCCTGGTTGCGCGCGCGCCTGATGCCGAAATACTTCCTCCTCCGCCGCTACTCCCGGCAACCGCAGACGCCCGATTCCGTCGCCGCCGTCGTCTTCTCCAGTGGCAGCACCGGCGTTCCCAAAGGCGTCATGCTGTCCCACTACAACCTCATCTCCGATATCGAATCCATCGCCCAGGTGTTCTGGATCGATGGTCGCGACCGCATCGTCGGCACCCTCCCTTTCTTCCATTCCTTCGGTTTCACCGTCACCATCTGGTTCCCGCTCGTCAGCGGCTGCGGCGTCGTCTACCACCACGACCCGCTCGACGCCAAGACCATCGGCGCCATGGTCGAAAAACACAAAGGCACGTTTCTGCTTTCCACCCCGACCTTCTGCGCCAACTTCGTCCGCAAGTGCTCCCGCCAGCAGCTTGCCTCTCTGCGCTTCGTTTTGGTCGGCGCCGAAAAGCTGCGCGATCAGACCGCCCACGCTTTCGAGACCAGGTTCGGCGTCAAGTTACTCGAGGGTTATGGCTGCACCGAAATGTCCCCCGTCATCTGCGTGAATGCCCCGGATTTTCGCGATGGCAACGACTCCCAGGCCGGCTCCAGGACGGGCACCGTGGGCTATCCATTACCGGGCGTCGCCGTGAAAATCGTCGACCCGGATACCCGAGCCGCCTTGCCGCCGAACCGCGAAGGACTACTCCTCGCCAAGGGCGCCAACCGCATGTTAGGTTACCTTGGTAACTCCGTACTAACTGAGTCGGTAACTCGCGATGGCTGGTATGTTACTGGAGATATCGCCTCCGTCGACGACGAAGGATTCATCCGCATCACCGACCGGCTTTCGCGTTTCAGCAAAATCGCCGGCGAAATGGTGCCTCATCTCAGGATTGAAGATGCCGTCGCCGATATTCTCGGCGGCCCGGCGTGCGTCGTCACCGGCGTGCCCGACTCGCACCGCGGCGAACGCCTCGCCCTGCTCTACACCGACGCCGCCATCGCGCCCCGCGAGCTCTGGCGCCGCCTCTCCGCAACCACTCTCCCCGCGTTGTGGGTTCCCAAACGCGAGGACATCTTTCAGGTGCCAACCCTGCCCCTCCTCGGCACCGGCAAGCTCGACCTGCGCGCCATCCGCGCCCAGGCGGCCAGCCTGATGGAACGTGCTCGAGAAGATGAAATGGCGGCTTCGCAGCCGGAGAAGGAACGGCCGTAAATGGAACCCATTACGTTAATCATTCTTCTGGCGATGCTGGCGGTGCCAGTGATCGTGGTCGTGCGCTGGGTCGTCCTCTCGCAGCGCTTCACCGAACTCGAGCGCCGCATCGCGGAGGTATCGCAAGACCAGGTCACTCGCGGCGAACTCGCCGACCTGCTCCGTCGAGTCTACCAACTCGAGGGCAACGTGGCCGGAATGAAACCCGCACAGCCAACTCCGCCGCCGCAACCGAAACCCGCGCCGCCGGTCAAGCCGGAGCCCGTCTTCGCTCCACCGTTGCCGCGTCCCGTGACGCTCGCTCCCGAGTTGCCCAAGACACCGCGAGAGCCCATTCCCATACCGCCGCTTGCCGCCGCGCAGGCCTCCGTGATCGCCTCCCAGCCCGCGCCCGCTCTCCTGAGCCGCGACCGTGAGGGAGCCGTCGAAAAGCCTGTTCCACAAGCTCCTCCCGCCAGGCCGCCAGCCATTCCGCCTCCCCCCTTCCTCTCCGGGCCGCCAATCGCCAAGCCCGAGCCCGCGCGCCCCGCCCGCAGCAGCGAGGAGTGGGAGGCCGTGGTCGGCGGCAACTGGCTCAACAAGCTCGGCATCTTCGTCCTCGTCATCGCCATCGCGCTCTTTCTCGGCTATTCCTTTACCCAAATGGGGCCCGCCGGCCGCTCCACCATCGGCCTCGTGGTCAGCCTCGCACTGCTCTTGGGCGGCGTCGTTCTCGAACGGCGCGCGCGTTACGTCCTCTTCGGACGCGGTCTCATCAGCGGCGGTTGGGCCGGCTTGTATCTGACCGTCTACGCCATGCAGGCCGTCGACGCCGCCAAGGTCATTTATAACCCCATCCTTGGCGCCGTTCTGCTGCTCGCCGTCGCCACCGGCATGGTGGTCCACTCGTTGCGATACCGCGTCCAGGCGCTCACCGGTCTCGCTTATGCCGCCGCTTTCGGTGCCCTGGCGCTCACTCCTGTAACTGCGCTTTCGGTGATCGCGCTCATTCCGCTCGCCGGTTCGTTGCTTGTCATCGCCTACCGCTTCTCCTGGTCCGGCACGGCCCTGTTCGGCCTCATCGCCACCTACGCAACCTGCGCATCCCGCGGCGATAACGGCGCGCCCCTCTGGTCCACCCAATCCGTCTTCGCCGCCTATTGGCTTCTCTTTGAGGCTTACGATTTGCTGCGCGCCCGCCGCCGTTCCAGCCATCCCGCCGAGTTGGCCATCCTGCCGCTCAACGCGCTCGCCTTCGCCGCGCTCTCTTACGCGAAGTGGTCGGCCGCGCGTCCCGCGGATATCTACCTGCTCGCCGCCGGCATCGCCGCCGCCTATCTCGCCGATACCATTCTGCGCGCCGTTCTGCGTCCGCCATCCAGCTTTCCGCCCGAGACCACCACGCTCGAACGCGTCTTCGCCGGTGGCTATGAAGGCCCCATCACGCTCGCCGCCGCTTGCTCCGTCGTCGCCGCCCTGTTGAAGCTCCATGGCCAGACCGTGAACGCCGTCCTCCTCGGCGAAGCCGAAGCGCTCTTTCTCGCCGCGCTCGTTTTCCGTCAGGATTATCCGCGCCGCCTCGCCGGCACGCTCTTCGCATCGCTCGGAGTGAAGCTCTTCTTTACCGACATTCCCGCTGCCGGCGTCGTCCACTTCGCCCGCCAGACTCTACAGGATTGGACCCCCAACGCCGCTGTCGCCGCGTTCATTTTCTATTGCAACCGCGCCCTCCGCAAACCGGCGCGAACCTATGGCTTCGCCGCCTCCGCCCTGGTCGCCCTGGTGCTCGGCTTCGAGATTCCTCTGCGCTACCTCGGCGTAACCTGGCTGGGCTTTGCCGCCCTGCTCTTCCTGTTCGGCTGGCGATTCCGCCTGTCCGATTTCAGACTCCAGGGCTATCTCTCGGGCATCCTGGCACTCGGCGCCGTCTGGCTACTCCAGGATGAAATCTCCGCCGGCGCAGCCCCGGCTTGGCCGCTCGCCTGGATTCCGCTCGCCGTCTCAGCCGCAGTCGCCTACTTGGCCGCGCTCTGCGCCCTCCGCTCCGGGGCCGATCGCTTTGCCCAAACCGAGCGCACCTTCCTGCAAGCCGTCGCCGCCGCCGTTGCCAGCGCCGCCTCCGCCGCCCTGCTCTGGAAGGTCCTCCCCGCCGTCTACCTCGGCCCCGCCTGGATTGCGCTCGCCATCCTCGCGCTCGAACTCGGTTTGCGCCGCTGGCCCGCCGACCTCCGGCCCCACGCCCACATCCTCGCCGCGCTCGGCGCCTTGCAAGTCTGGTTCGTCACCGTGCTCCCGTTCCACTCGCTCGTCCGCACCGATGAGCGCTTCGCCATCGCCGCTGCCGCGCTCGCCGCCTACTCCTTCGCCACGCGTTTCTTCTTCGCCACCCCGGACCAGGCCCCGGCACGCGAATCCCGCGGCGCCGTCAACATCGCCTCCTCCTGTGGCTCGCTCTTTGTGTTGGTGGAACTCTGGGCGCTCCTACCCTCGCTCGCCGTCGCGCCCGCCTGGGCCTTGTTCGCGCTCGTGCTTATGGAAATCGGTCTTCGCGCCAATCTTCCCGCCGTCCGCGTGCAGGGTCATCTGGTTGCCGCCACCGCATTCACCCGTCTTTGCTCGGCCAACCTGGAACCGGGCGGATATGTTTATGGCGTGTCGCAACGCGTGTGGACCGTCTCGGTCGTGATCGCCTCCCATTATTTCGCATGGTGGCGCCAGGGCCGATCGAGCCACCAACTCGGCGAACCCGAGCGCGGCCTCGGGCGCGCTTACCTGTATACCGCCGCCGGTCTCATCGCGGGCTTGCTGTATCTCGAACTGCGCCCGCCATTCGTCGCGGTCGCTTGGGCCTTACTCGCTCTCCTGTTTCTCTCCGCCGGCCGCTTCCGCCGCTTACCCGACCTTCGCTATCAGAGTTACGCGCTTGCCGCGGTCGCCTTCACCCGCGCGATGGCTCTCGAGTTATTCCCCGCCCTCACTTTCTCGAGCTCCGCACAGCGCATCGCCGTCGGCGCGGTAGTCGTCGCCTGCCTCTTCGTCGCGCAGTTCCTCGTCCCGCGCACCGAGGAGAAATCCGCGGCAGACTTCGGCGCGCGCCTCTTCCTATCGCTGCTCGCCACGTGCCTGGCGACGGCGCTGTTGTATCAGGAGGTCTCCGGCAGCATGTTGACCGTAGCCTGGGGCCTCGAAGGCGCATTTCTGCTCGGCGCCGGCTTCCCCCTCCGCGACCGCACCATGCGCCTCTCCGGCCTCGCCCTCTTCCTGATCTGCATCGGAAAATTGTTCGCCTATGACTTACGAAACCTCGAAACGCTCTACCGCATTCTGTCTTTCTTCGTCTTAGGTGTGATCCTGCTCGGCGTCTCCTGGATCTATACGCGCTTTCGCGATCGCATCAGCCAGTACTTATAGAGGATCACTATGCAGTTATTCGGATCCCTCCACATCTCGCTGCTGATTGCGATCTTGGTAATCGCCGTCGCACTTCCCGTCCTGTGCCGGCGCGGCTTCGTCTCCATGCGCGGCGCACGCCTGGCACTCGGCTCGGCGCTCGCCGCCAACGAACTCACATGGTGGGTCTTTCGTTACTCCCGCGAAGGCATCCGCGCCGCCAACCTTCCCCTGCAGTTGTGCGACCTCACCGTCTGGCTCGCCGTCCTCGGGTGTCTCACCGTCGTCCCCGCCATCGTCGAGTTCGGTTACTTCGCCGGCATCGGTGGCGCCGGCATGGCCCTGCTCACGCCGAATCTATGGTCGCGTTGGCCGAATTACCAGGCCGTCTATTTCTTTATCGCGCACGGCGGCATCGTCGTCGCCGTCGCCCTGCTCGCCTTCGGCGGCTTCGCGCCGTTTCGCCCCCGCGCCGTCTGGCGCGCCTTCGGCCTCTTGCTCGCCTATGCCGCGATTGTCGGCGCGTTCAATGCCGCCACCGGCAGCAATTTCATGTTCCTCTGCCACCGCCCCGCCAATCCATCTCTCCTCGATAGCATGGGCCCATGGCCCTGGTACATCGTCGCCGCCGCCGCTACAACCCTCGCCTGCTTCTGGCTGTTATGGCTGCCCGTCAGACATGTGCGCAACTGGCCTCGAATCGCCGGCGCCACCAACCAACCCTCCGCGGACGGCCGTACATTTCACGTACAGCACCATGCATGAAATGTACTGATATTTCCCGCGTCGTCAATCCACCGTCTTGCAAACCACTGCAATTCCGGCATCTCCCCAAAGGGCATCGCCGTGCTTTCCCACCGGCATGGCCCTCTCACATCGCCGCTTTGCCATCGCCGCAGCGGCTCCCGCCGCACTGGCGATCGCCGCCGCCCTGCTGCCGCCCTTTGCCCAGGACCCGCGTTACCACGCCTTCGCCGATGCCCGAACCCTCTGCGGTATGCCGAACTTCTCGAATGTCATTTCGAATCTCCCGTTCCTCGCCGTGGCCCTCTGCGGCCTCCGGGCTCTCCGTTCGCGCACCGCCTTTGTCGAACAGTGGGAGCGCGTCGCTTACTGCGCTTTACTCGCCGGAACCGCCGCCGTCGCCGCCGGTTCCACTTACTATCATCTCCATCCCGACAACTCGCGCCTCTTCTGGGACCGCCTCCCTATGGCCGTCGTGTTTATGTCGCTGCTCGCTTCCACCGTCGGCGAGCGCGTCTCCGCCCACGCTGGCAAGCGCCTGCTCGTTCCCCTGATCCTGTTCGGCGCCGCCAGCGTGCTCTATTGGCATTACTCCGGCGACCTCCGCCCCTATTGCCTCGTTCAGTTCGGCTCCCTGCTCGCCGTCCCGTTCCTGATCGCCCGATTCCCGCCCCGCTATTCCGGCTCCGGACGCTTGTGGCTCGTCCTCGCCTTCTACGCCCTGGCCAAAGTAGCCGAACTGCTCGATCGCGACATCGCTTCTCTGATTACAACCGGCGGCCACCCGTGGAAGCATCTCGCCGCAGCGGCGGCCATTCTCGTTTACGTGAATACCGTCGCCCACCGCGCCGCGGTCGGAAACCATGCGGCTCCGTGTGCGAAGAAAGATATCCCCTCGGCGCACAGCACCTCAGTGCGCCCGCCATCGCGCCCCGCGCTTCCCTCCGCGATTACTTCGCCGCGAACGCCGCCGTCGCCACCGTGTTCGCCCAACTGAACGTCAGCGTGCCTTGATTCCCGGCCTTCGCCAGCCCAATCGTCCACGTCTCGACCGGCGCCGCCGGCTTCGTCAGCTTCATCGCCACCCGTCCCAGCTCCTTGGCGGGGTCGTCCGTAGTGCTGCCGTCATGATTGATGCCCCATTGCCCCGTTTGCTGGCTGATGATCAGCGTCCACTGCTTCTCTTCTGGCAGTATGTAGATCGAGTAATCGCCCTTCGGCACCGCCAGCTCGCCGATCGTGAGGTCCAGGTCCGTGTGCAGCAGCGTGGCTTGATTAGCCCCCGCGCGCCACACCTTGCCGAAGGGAACCAACCCACCAAAGATCTCCCGCCCATGCATCGACGGAGCATGATAGTTGATGCGAACCTGCTTTTCGCCGAACGCCACCGTCGTGGTAGCGGCCGGGCTCGTGTAATGCGACTCCATCGGCATCTGCGCCATGGCAACGCCTGCGGTCAGGCAGATCATCCAGATACGATTCATCTTGGGTCACCTCTTTCGTACCGAGTATACCCCTCACCCACCCCACCCGTGGCGCAAGCTGGAAAGCCTGCCGGGCCGAGGGGTTTTGGCGCGACAGGTGGGGAATTCGTCTTCGGCTGCGGGATGTACTTCTTCGGGGCGGCGTGCGCGGAAGGGCGGTGGATTAGACGGTCGAAGACGCGTGGCCGCTCGAGATCTGCTCGCGGGCGGCGCGGTTGGCGAGTTCGTCGCAGCGGTTGTTGCCGGCGTGCGACGCGTGGCCCTTGGTCCAGACCCAGGTGGTGCGGTGGCGCGCGACTTGCGCGTCGAGGTCCTGCCAGAGGTCCTGGTTGACGACCGGCTTCCTGGCGGCGGTGAGCCAGCCCTTGCGTTTCCAGCCGTGAATCCAGGTAGTGATGCCGTTCTTGACGTATTCGGAATCGGTCACGACTTCGACTTCGCACAACTCGGTGAGCGCGCGCAGACCTTCGATGGCGGCGCGCAGTTCCATGCGGTTGTTAGTGGTGTGCGGTTCGGAACCGAACATTTCCTTGGAGTGACGATTGTGGATGAGAATGCACGCCCAGCCGCCGGGGCCGGGATTGCCCAGGCAGGAGCCATCGGTGATGATTTGCACTTTCTTCACCGTGATCAGGACGCCACCGCCGGCTGAGCCGTGAAGAATTCGTCCACCAGAGCGAGGATCGCCTGCGGCTCCTGCCGATGGTAAATGGACGCGCGAAGCTGGGCGCCATGGCGGACGCCGTGCGTGAAGTAAGTGGCGAACTGTTTCATCTTGCCGACGGTGTCCTTTTCGCCGCGCTCGATCAGCATGGCATAGTAGCGGCGTATCATCCGGTAACGATCGTCGTCGCTCGGCTCGTCATAGCGGCCGGTGGCGAGATATTGTTCGAGCTGGTGGAAGATCCACGGGTTGGAACTGGCGGCGCGGCCCACCATGACCGCGTCACAGCCGGTTTCGGCCACCATGCGGACGGCGTCCTCCGGGGTGACGATGTCGCCGTTGCCGATGACTGGAATCTTCACGGCGGCCTTCACCTCCGCGATGCGGCTCCAATCGGCTTGGCCCGAGTAGCCCTGCTCGCGGGTGCGCGGATGGAGGGCGATGGCATTGAGGCCGCAATCCTCGGCGAGGCGCGCGAGTTCGACCGTCACCAGTTCGCGATCGTTCCAGCCGGCGCGGTACTTGAGCGTGAAGGGAATCGAGACCGCGCTGCGCACGGCGCGCAGTACGCGCTCGACCAGCGGGAGGTCGCGCAGGAGGCCGGAGCCGCCATTGCAGCGCACGACCTTGTTGACGGGGCAGCCGAGATTGAGATCGACGATATCGAAGCCCAACTGCTGGCAGACGCGGGCGGCGTCGGCGCAGACGGCAGGATCGGCGCCGAAGAGTTGGGCGGAAATCGGCCGCTCTTCGGGGGCGAAGGCGAGGTACTTCAAAGTGCGGGTGGGCTTGCGCGCGCCCTCGGCCGCCTTGACGCCATGGGAACTGGTGAATTCGGTCATCATCAATCCGCAGCCGCCGAGGTTGCGGATGAAGCGGCGGAAGACGGTGTCGGTGACGCCGGCCATGGGCGCCAGCACCGTGGCCGGAGCAATCCGGACGGTGCCGATTGAAAACTGGTTGGGAAAGGCGTGCATGGGCTTCGCGCTTACTTCAATCTTAGCGGTTGCGCGGCGGCGGCATCAACACGCGCACGATTAACGGCTTCTAATGGAGCACCGCCGGAGCCGATTGATTCCATCACCACAGCCGACGGGTTCCGGATCGTCGCCATGGGTGGGATGGGGCGAACGAAGAAGTGTCGAGAGAAATCTCGCCACAGCACGCAAGAATGCGTGCGCCACGAATGGGAGCGGCGGGACTGGTGGGAACTCCGGTCGCGGCTCGGGTTATGCGGCGGCTTGGCGTGAGCTGAGGCGCGCCTTGCGAATGTGCAGGTAGAGGATCCGCACCAGCGCGAGCACGGGCACCGAAAGGAAGGTGCCGGCGATGCCGGCGATCTCGGCACCGGCGAAGACGCCGAACAAGACCAGCAACGGATGCAGCTCGACGCCGCGGCCCATCAGGTGCGGCGAGATCACGTAATCCTGCAGCATGCGGAAGAGCACGACGAACAAGATCACCGGCCACAAGGTCACGCCCGCCACGAGGGCGACGATCAGGATCAGCGCGATCGAGGTCACCGGGCCCAGCATGGGAATGAACTCCAGCAGGCCGGCCGCGGCCGCCAGCAGAATCGCATACGGCATGCGCATCACGGAGAAGAAAATGGCATACGCCGTGAACGCGATCACCGAAAGCAGGAACAGCGCGCGCATGTAGTGCGCCAGCAGAAGGTTGACATCGGAGATGACGTCGCCGAGCAGCGCGCGGCGCGGCCCCTCGTCGAGCAGGTCGAGGATGTGTCCGCGCACGGTGGGCGCGTCCTTGAGGAAGAGAAACGCCAACACCGGGATGATCACTACATAGATCGCGTTACTGGCGACGCCGAGAATTTGCACTCCGTACTGCGGCAACTCGGAGATCAGTCCGCGCGAACGTTCCGCCGCCTCGGCACGCACCTTGGCGGCAATCTGTCCCTTCAACGAGTTGTCGTTCGGCAGCGGTTGCTGCCAACTCGCGGCTATGTCGGGAAACCTACGGGCGAGCGACGTGGCCTCGCCCACCACGCGCGAGCCAATTTCAAATCCCAGCCCGCCGACGACGGCAACCACGATCACAAACGCCCCGGCGAGCGCCGCCGTCCGTGTGGGGCGCGCCGGGAAGAGGCGGTCGAGCCAATCCACCAGCGGCGCGAGCAGATAGGCAAACAGCATGGCGAGGATGAAAACGAATAGTGTGGTGCGCGCCAGAAAAACCAGGTAAAGCAGCAGCAGGACAACCGCCGCCGTCCACGTGGAGCGAGCGGCGCGCTGGTCAATGCCGAGCATAATGCGATTGTACCTGGAGGCTTATCCTAGCACGCTTGGCGTGGTGGCGGACAGGAGAACGATGCCCGCCCGGCGCCGTCAACCGGGTCTGCTAGCGTAAGATTTCGTTCCATGGTAGAACCGCTCCCTCTGGTCGCGGCTCGGTTGGGTGATGGCTGTCGGCGAGCTTTGTGGGTCGTGCGAGAGTCTGGTCAGGGCGGTGTAAGTTGGGTGGGAGGCGCTTCGTTATGGTAGAACCGCGCCCTCTGGTCGCGGCTCCGATTCGCGGCTCGGATTCGCGGCTCCGATTAGATCCGGGAGCGAGCGGATGGGCGCATCGTGTTAATGAACTACATCACACGGTCAACGACTTAGACTTGGCAACCGGCCGCCACACCGCAGCCCCCCCGGAGCGCGGCGCCGAATTACCTTCCGGCCACGTCCTGCTATAAACCTTTTGGTAATGGACAGGGCTTTCCCCTTGGCGGTACAACGGATCATGGTATCGTGCGTAGGTCTCCGCTCCGTACTCTTCACCTGCCTGTTTGCGGTCGTGTTGCCGGCACAGCAGGATCGCATCAGTGCCGCGATTGATGCCCGTCACCCGGTGGTCGTTCGAGGCAGCGTAACGCCTCTGGCTCAGGCCAAATACGACGTGGGGGCGGTAGAAGCCGGTTTCGAGCTCGGCAACATGACGCTGATGTTGCGGCCATCCGCCACGCAGCAGGCGGCGCTCGACGAGTTGCTGGCGGAGCAGCAGGATGCCGCATCGCCGAACTACCACAACTGGCTGACGCCGGACGCCTATGCCGAGCGGTTCGGGGCGAGCGCGGCGGACTTGGATAAGATCGGCGGCTGGCTGCGTTCGCAGGGCTTCACAGTGCGATACACGGCGCGCGGCCGCGACTTCATTAGTTTCAGCGGCACGGCCAGCCAGGTGCGGGCGGCGTTGCACACGGAGATCCACCGGTACCAGGTGGGCGTCAAGACTCACTATGCGAATGCGACCGAGGTATCCTTGCCGGCGGCAATCGCGCCGATGGCGGCCGGCGTGCTGGGGCTCCACGACTTTCACCCCAGGGCGCCGCGGAGGCAGGTACGGCCGCACTACACGCTCTCGGATGGAAGCCACGCCTTGATGCCGACGGACTTCTTTGCGATTTACGATCTGATCCCCTTGCAAAGTTTTGGATATCTGGGCAATGGACAATCGATCGCGATCGTCGGACAGAGCGACATCGATCCCGCCGACATCGCAACCTTCCGCAGCCTGGCGAATCTGCCGCCGACGACGATACAGATGATTCCGGTGGGCACTTATCCGGGAACCGACCCGGGTGACGAGGGCGAGGCGGACCTGGACCTGGAGTGGGCCGGCGCGATCGCGCAAGCCGCCACGTTGATCTTCGTTTATAGCGAAGACGCGGATTATGCGGCGTTCTACGCGATCGACAACAATGTGGCGCCCATCATCAGCGAGAGCTTCGGGCTGTGCGAATACCAGGCGGGCATGGACCGGCTTGGCCTTTACTACTATGACATGGGCCTTTACTACTATGAGGTGCAGGCGAAGAAGGGCAACGCGCTCGGCATCACGTGGGTAGTTTCCTCGGGCGATTCCGGAGCGGCCACGTGCGATTATGACGTCGACATCGCCACGCAGGGTCTGGCCGTCAGCCTTCCGGCGAGCCTTCCGGAGGCTACCGCGGTGGGCGGGACGGAGTTCAACGAAGGCAGCGGCAATTATTGGAGTGGCACGAATGGGCCGGCCGATGTATCCGCGCTGTCCTACATTCCCGAGACGTCGTGGAACGACACGGGGGCTGGCGGCGTCGGGCTGGCGGCCAGCGGCGGCGGGTACAGTTTGATTTATGCGAGGCCGGCGTGGCAGACGGGGCCCGGCGTTCCGAGCGGGTCGGCGCGCGCGCTGCCGGACATCTCGATGAACGCGTCGGATGCGCACGACCCGTACATCGTTATTTCGGGAGGCGCTTCACAGGAGGTGGGCGGCACATCGGCCTCGGCGCCTTCTTTCGCGGGAATCCTGGCGTTGCTCAATCAGTATCTGGTGCAGAACAAGCTACAGGGCAAAGCGGGGCTGGGCAATATCAACCCGAAACTGTACGCCATGGCGGCGGCGGGAACGCCGGGCGTTTTTCACGACGTGACGACGGGCGACAACATCGTTCCTTGCCAGGCGGACTCGCTCGACTGCGTCAACGGCCACCTTGGCTACACGGCCGGCGTCGGTTACGACCTGGTGACCGGCCTGGGGTCGGTGGACGCCTACAAGCTCATCACCGCGTGGGGCGGCATTCCGCTTACCGCCACCACCACGACGCTCACGGCGAACCCGGCCACGATCGTCACCGAAGGTTCGACCGTGCTGACGGCGACGGTGCAGGCTGCGAGCGGGACGACGACGCCCACGGGATCGGTTACGTTCTCGCTGGGGAACATCTCGTTGGGCTCGGCGGCGCTTTCCGGATGGGGTGGAACGGCGACGGCATCCATCACGGTTTATGGCGGCCGGTTGCTGTCGGCGAGCAACGCGGTGGAAGCCGCCTACGGCGGGAGCCCGGTGTTCGGCGCCTCCTCGGCGGCGACGACGATAGCCGTGGCCGCTCCGGCGACCTCCGTAGTGGCGCTCTCAGTGACGCCAAATCCCGTCTACCAACAGGCGCCGGATGCGAAGGGCGCTACCTTCGACTTCACCATCCAACTGACCGAAACCGGGGGGGTGGCGACGACGCTGACCGGCTTCACGTTCGGCGGCGTTAGCTTCGCCAACTCGATTGCCGCTTTCTTCGGCAGCACCACGCTCGCGGCGCACGGCACACTGTCCACGACTTTGAAGGCGGGCAACATCGCGGTGCCGTCTTCGGTGACAATCGTGTTCACGGGCCGGGACGCTAGCGGGGCGATGTGGGCGCAGGAGATCGCGGTGCAATTCCTGGCTGCTCAATCGGCTGCGACTGCGCACGCCGTGACGGGCCGCTAAGAACAGGTTGTCTGGCGAACGCTTTCGGTGTATCGTAGAGAAGAAAAGGCGAAGCCGCGCGCGGCGGGCGGGGGGCGCTCTCTCCGGCCGCCGCGCTCTCCCCCGATCCGCTTCGCGGTAAGAAAGCGTATGAGCCTGCCGTTGGGATTTCCCGAGTTTTCGCGTGAACTGGCGCTCGCGTCGAAGCAATCGCTCGACGCGGTGGTTTCGCGTTTTCAAGCCGCGCACGCCGATCCCGATTCGCCGGTTCGCGCCATCCATCACCAGCCGGCCGCAGACGGGGTTTATGCCGACCTGCCAGCGGCCATCCTGCCCGCGCTGCGCAAGGCGCTCGAAGCGCGCGGCATCGCGCGGCTCTATTCGCACCAGGCGGAATCGTTCGCGGCGCTCGAAGCGGGCAAGAACGTGGTGGTGGTGACGCCGACGGCGAGTGGCAAGACGCTCTGCTACAACCTGCCGGTGACGAACCGCCTGCTGGCCGACGACGGCGCGCGCGCGATGTATTTGTTCCCGACCAAGGCGCTGGCCGAAGATCAGTTACACGAATTCCAGGGCGCGGTGGACGCGATGGGATCGACCATTCGCGCCTTCACTTACGACGGCGATACGCCGCAGGACGCGCGCAAGGCGATACGGCAGCGCGCCAACGTGGTGCTGACCAATCCGGACATGCTGCACTCCGGCATTTTGCCGCACCACACTAAGTGGGCGCGCTATTTCGAGAACCTGCGCTACATCGTGATCGACGAGTTACATTACTACCGGGGCGTCTATGGCAGCCACTTAGCGAACGTGCTGCGGCGGCTGAAGCGCATCACGGAGTTCTACGGTTCCCATCCGCAATTCATCTGCTGTTCGGCCACCATCGCCAACCCGCGCGAACTGGCCGAGGCGCTGACGGGCGAGCCGTTCGAGTTAGTGGAACGCAACGGCGCGCCGCGGGGCGAGAAGTTTTTCATCTTCTACAATCCGCCGGTGGTGAACCGCCAACTGGGGATACGCCGCAGTTACATACACGAAACGCGGCGGGTGGCGATGGAGTTCATCGAGCGGAAGCTGCTGACGCTGGTGTTCGCCAACAACCGGCTGGCTACCGAAGTGTTAGTGACTTACTTGAAGGACGCCTGCGAGCGCGGGCCGATTCCATCGGAAACGGTGCGCGGTTATCGCGGCGGGTATCTGCCGCGCGAGCGCAGGGAAATCGAGCGACGGCTGCGCGATGGCGAGATACGAGCGGTGGTCGCGACCAATGCGCTCGAACTGGGCATCGACATAGGGTCGCTCGATGCGGTGGTGATGGCGGGTTACCCGGGAACGATCGCTTCGAGCTGGCAGCGTGCGGGGCGCGCGGGAAGGCGGCAGGGCACTTCGGCGGCAGTGCTGGTGGCCTCAAGCGCGCCGCTCGATCAATACATCGTGGAGCATCCGGACTACTTCTTCGGGCTATCGCCCGAGCACGCTTACATCAACCCGGACAACCTGGAAATCCTGATTGCGCATCTGAAGTGCGCGGCTTTCGAGTTACCGATTCGCGACGGGGAGACTTACGGCAAGCACGCGACGGCCGACGTGTGCGCGTTTCTCGAGGAATCCGGTTTCCTTCATCACTCGGCAGGCGCGTGGCATTGGACATCGGACACTTACCCGGCCGATGCTACGAGTCTGCGGTCTATCTCGAGCGATAACTTCGTGGTGGTCGATATTACTGGCGACGCGCAAATTATCGCCGAAGTGTCATTTACTACTGCGCTAACTACGCTGCATGAGAAGGCGATTTATCTGCACGAAGCGCGCCAGTATCATGTCGAGCGCTTCGATTACGAAGAGCGCAAGGCTTACGTGAAGCATGTGGATTCTGACTATTACACGGACGCCATCGATTACACCGAAGTGAAGGTGCTCGAAGAATACGAAGGCGAAGCGCTGGGCGGCGCGCGGCGGGTGCATGGCGACGTGCGGGTGAACCGGCAGATCGTGGGTTTCAAGAAGATCAAGTTTTATACCAATGAAAACGTGGGTGCCGGCAAACTTTCGATGCCGGAGCAGGAGATGCACACGACCGCTTTCTGGCTGCACTTTCCGGCCGCTTTTCTCGAGCGTTTGGGAGACTTCACGCCGTCGGAAAAGCAGAGCGGCATTTCCGGGTTAGGTAATGCGCTGCGCACGGTGGCCGCGCTGCTGCTGATGTGCGACCCGCGCGACCTGGGCGTGGCGATGAGCCAGGAAGACGCGACGGGACTTACAGCGTACGAACCGAACCTCTATCTCTACGATGCCTATCCGGGCGGCATCGGGCAGAGCGCGCCGCTCTATCGACTTACTCCGAGCCTGTTATCGCAGACAGCGGAACTTATCGCCGGTTGCCCATGCGACGCCGGTTGCCCGTCCTGCGTGGGCCCGACGGGAGAGACTGGCGAACGGGGAAAGCTGGTGGCGGGGAAGATACTGGCGGAGCTCCAGGCGCGACACAACAAGGGAGAGGTCGCTGCTGACTGAGGTTCTGGTGAAGGCCGTACCCGATCTCCAGAGCATCGCGCAGGGACTCTGCGAAGTTTCTGTCGACGTCCAAAGCTGCGATTAGCTCGGGTGTGAGCGGCTGATGCCGAAAGACCTCGTCAATCGCTTCCACCGCTGGGTCCTTTTCGAAATACTCGTGAGCGAATTTCGCGTAGGCTGTTGGATTCCCATTTAGAAGCCACAGCAGACCCTCGGACCCATCTGGGTCGTCGCCTTCCGGAAACAGGACTGGCCCATGGCACCAGGCTGGATCGGACGCAGTTCTCCAAATACAGAATGTCGTGTCCTCCAGGTTGAAGGCAGGCTCGCTCAAAAACGCCGCAAACCTCTCAGGGACGTGGTCCAAGACCCCTGGCCAGACGTCGCCCTGGGGACGTGTCCAAAAGCTCATCGGAGATTCGTGATCGAACCCCTTCATAATTGCCGCCCCAGCACTGAATAGGAGAAAGTATTCATCTCCCGAACCAGTGCGCATCGACGCCATCCGTTCCGACAACGAAACGTCCCAACTGGGGTTGAACGAGAAGTACCGATACTGCCACTCTGGTGACATAACGGCGTCGAGGAGTGCCAGCGATTGCGTCAGTGACTCAAGGACTGAAATATCTGGCATTCCCGAGAGATCGCGAGTAGAGATTGGCATATACGTTTTCGATTGTCGCATCAGTGGCCACTTGGGTGTGCAGCGTTTGAATCGACCGGGGGCGGCGCCCAGAGGGGATGCGTTCAGCAGATGCTGTCTCCTATTTATGGTTCATACTGTTGGAGGAGAGCGAATCTGCTTGATCAGCGCTCGCCCCGCGACAGAGTATGAGAAACGCAATCAAGAAGAAACATCCCTCTAAACGCCCGACCCCTGAGATGAGGACGGAGTACGATTTCTCAGGGGGTGTCCGCGGCAAGTACGTAGATAGGCTTGGCGCTGGAACCAACAGCGCATCGCGACCATCTCGACCAGCGAAGTCGGTGAGCGTGAGCGCCGAGTCTGTATTCGGCAAGCCGCTGAGTAAGAAGCAGAGGGCTGTGCTGGCTCGGATTGCGAAGCGGCAGGGCGCCGGAGACGATTCCGGCATTGACTATTCGGACATCCCTCGCCTGACCGATAAGCAACTGGCGCAGTTCCGCGCCGCGAAGCTGGAACCTCAGTGAGGCAGCAGCGTACTATGGGCTGATGCCGATGAAGGTGCGTGAGGCGATCCGGCTGCTTGAGAAGAACGGATGGGTCGAGATGCGATCGCGGGGCAGCCATCGTCACTCCAAGCATCCCGAGCAGGCGATGGTGATCACGGTGCCGGTCAATGAAGGTAAGGAACTTGCGCCAGGCACCTTGAACGCTATACTCAAGAAGGCGGGGCTGAAATGAGCGCGAGACGCTATCCAGTGGTCATCGAACAAACGGAAACGGGCTACTCCGCCTATTCGCCGGACGTTGCCGGATGTGCGGCGGCAGGGGATACCGAGGAAGAGACGCGCCGGAACTTTCAGGACGCGCTCATTGCGCACTTCGAGGCCATGCGCGAAGTGGGCGAGCAAATCCCTGAACCGCATTCGTCGGTGAACTACGTGGAAGTCGCCGCGTAGCCCCAGCGCGAGGATTAGCAGCCAGTCAATCATGCCCTTCGGCCGCTACCGTGGCAGCAGCGCGCGGAAGACGCCGGCGGTTTCCGAGAGCGGATAAACGGCGGCGCGGGGGAGCATGGCCAGCAGCGGAACGAGCGACCATGGGGCGGGCCATTCGAGGGGCAGCAGAATCAGCAGGGGCGTGAAGACGCGGCCGAACGCCTCCACCTCCTCCCACACCGAGAAGTCGACCGTAGCGGCGAGCACGGCGAATAGGAACGCGGCGAGGCACAGCGGGTTGTTGCGCTTCAAGCGGGCAATCGCCATCGCGATGGCCAGCAGCAGCCCCATCCAGGCGAGATAATCGAGGGGCGTGACGAACCATTTGCGCAGCGGGTAGCGCTCCGGGTGGAGCATGGCTTCGATGGCCGCCTGAAACGGGATGGGAGACCAGTCGCTCGGGACGGCCGGCGCGTGGAGCCGCACATAGAGGCACCAGACGGCGGCGGGAATGCCGGCGCTGGCCATTGCTGCCGCCCGCACCCAGTGTTTGCCGAAGATGGCGTGGAGACAGTAGGCGGCGAGCAGCAGGGCTCCCGTCTCTTTCGCGAGTGGGGCGAAGAGCAGCACGAGATAGAGCTTTGAGAGCGGCCCGGCGCGCCAATACAGCGCGAAGCCGACGGTGAGAGCGGCCAGCGCGATGTCCACCGTGAGCCGATCGATCGAGATAAACGCGGCGGGAACGAAGAGGAATGTCACGCCCCACCAAGGGCTCCTGCCGGCCAGCACGGCGTAGCGGCTGAGCCAATAGGCGCCGAGGCCGAGAAACAACATCACCACAGCGAAGTAGGTGTACGTCACGGCTGCGGGCCTGCCGAGGGCCAGGAGGAAGGCCAGCGCCGGGAGCAGAATACGGCTGTAACGCACGCGCGGCGAATCGACGTAGCGCGAGATTCCGTGCAGCAACAGAGGGTCCTGCGCAATCAGGCGGTAATACTGTCCATCGTAGCCGACGCTCGGAAACCGGTAGAGATTCTCTCCCTCGCCGGCGGGGGGCAGCGGAGCGTGTAGGCCGGTGCGGTAAAACGCGGTCCAGTTTCCGGCGTAGTCGAAATGGGCGACCGCCGCCTGCCACGCCACCGCGGCGGCGCCGCAGAGCAGTGCGCAGCAAATCGCGATCGCGGAGGCGTTCTGACGGAGATTGCCGATGGAGGGAGCTAGCACGCCGGGTTATTGAATTATAGCCGACGGGAAAATTCGGTGACAGGCTGCGAATCACCGAAACCCGGCGTTCGAGCTTGTCCGGTGGTGAACCTGTCACCGAACGATTGAGGCAGAGGGACTACTGTTTGAAGTCCACCAATTCCATGGTGACCTTGGAGGACATGGAGCCGGTCGATGTAGAGACGGTCTTGACGATTCCACCTGGCACTTCGTCGGCCATCCAGGACTTGGTGTTGGTCTTCATGCCGTTGGCTTCGGACTGCAGTTCGGCGGTCTTGCACTTGAACGTCTTCCCGGCCACGGTGATGGACTCGCTGCCCAGCTTGACCGGGGTGGTCTGCGCCGCGCCCTTGGCGTCGGACTTGAGGGGGATGTCGGCCTTGGTCTTGGTGGTGTTCCCCATCATGGTGGTTTCGGTTTCGACGGTGGCCTTGTCGGCCGTCTTCGCCACCAAGGTCATCTTAGTCTCGATGGTCATATTGGTCGTGTGGCCGGCGACCGTGGTCTCGGAGGTGGTTTTCAGCTTGGTCCAGGCGCCCGGCTTGCAGTTGCTCCAAGCGGAATTATCGGCGGCCATGCCGACCACGGCGAGGGCTGTCAGGGCGGCAATGCCCATAAGTTTCTTCATCACTTGTTCGTATCTCCTCAATTTATGCGGGTCCGCTCGCCCGCAAGGGGAAAAGCGGTCCGCAGCTTCAGACGTACAGTAGCACGGGGAAGCGAATTGTGACAATTCCCGTTTCCGGTCCGATTATCGGGTAGCGCGGACGCCAAACGATTCCGGAGATGCCCGCGGGCGAGCCGACGCGATACCATGAGACTGACATGCCGATACACGCGCTCGAACGTCTCACCGGAATACTCAGGCCGGGCCTGGCCGCGGCCCTGTTGGGCCTCCTTTCCATTGGCGTGGTGTTTTCGCAACCGGCGGCGGACCCAGCCGCGCTGGCGCGAAAGACGCTCGACAGTTTGCTCGGGCAGAATTACGCCGATTTCGCCGCGCTGGCGTCGCCGCAGCTCAAGACCAACATGAACGAGCAGGCGTTCGGCAAGCTAGGCACGCAGATCAAGAGTTGGGGCGCGGTCGCGAAGATCGGCGAGCCGGTTGTGGAACAGATGGGACCGACCACGGTGGTGACCATCCCGGTTTCGTTTGCGGAGAAGAACATCAAGGCGCGGATGGCCGTCAACACCGCCGGCCAGGTCTCGGTGCTGTACCTGATACCGGGCGAGGCGCCTTGGGTACGCCCGGCCTATAGCAAACCGGACGCGTTCGCCGAGCGCGCCGTAACGTTCGGGGAGGGCGAGTGGAAACTGCCTGGCACGCTGGCCGTGCCCAATGGCGCCGGCCCGTTTCCCGCCGTGCTGCTGGTGCAGGATTTTGGGCCGAAGGATCGCGACGATTCGCACGCGATCGTCACCAAGCCGTTCCGCGATCTTTCCGATGGCCTGGCGTCGCGCGGCGTGGTGGTGCTGCGTTATGAAAAGCGCATCCGGCAATACGCGGACCGGATGGCCGGCAAGCCGTTCACGCCGGGCGACGAAACGGTGGACGATGCGGTGGCCGCGCTGGCCTTCCTGCGCACGCAATCCGCGGTCGATCCGAAGCGGGTTTACGTGGTGGGACACGGCCTGGGCGGATACCTGGCGCCGCGCATCGCCGCCGAAGACGGCAAGCTGGCCGGCATGGTCATTATGGCGGCTAATCAGCGCCCGCTCGAAGACGCGATGTTCGATCTGCTGCGGGCTGTGGGCGCCAAGGGTCAGCAACTCGATCAACTCAAGGCGGCCGTGGCACGCGTGAAGAGTCTGGAATCGGGCGACGTCGACGCGCCGTCGCTTCTCGGCCTGCCCGCGGTCTACTGGCTGGATCTGAAGGGCTACGATCCGGCGGCCGAAGCCAAGAAGCTGGCCGTGCCCATCCTCATACAGTACGGAGAGCGCGATTTTCAGGTACCAAAAGTCGATTTCGACTTATGGAAGAGCGGACTTGCCGGCCGTGCGAATGTTACTGTCCGCAGTTACCCAACCTTGAACCACACGTTTGTCGCCGGCACGGGCCCGAGCAGCGAGAAAGAGTATGAACAGCCGGGGCACGTGGCTCCCGAAGTGTTGGAGGATCTGGCTAAGTTCGTGGGTAAGTAGTTACACGCGCAGCCGCTCGGCGGAAAGCAGCACCAGCGCGATCCAGAGTAAGTCGGCCAGCAGCAGATGGACCAGTTGCATACTCACGGGAGCGAGCAGCAGTAAGTTGATGGCTCCGGCGGCGAGCTGGGCGCCAGTTAGTGCCAGCACGGCGTGCGACAGGCGGCGCTCGATGCCGGACGATAGGGGCGATAGGGCGTAGTAGAAGACCCAGGCGCCGGCGGCGGCGGCAAGCAGCGGGTGCCATACGCGCAGACGCACGAAGAGATTCGCGGCCGGATCGAGATCGCGGGCGAATCCGGCCGCGAGCGAGGTCACAGGAAAGAGCGTATCGCCGAGCGCCGCAATCGCGCCACTGACCCCAAGGATAGCAAACACGGCCAGCGTGGCAGCGGCCATCCAAGCGGCGCGCCCACGGAGGCGAACGGCGGCGCGCCCGCCGGCCCACCACGCGGTGAGCGCAAGGCAGGCGAGTAACGTGAGCGTATTGATCAAGTGAGCCGAGAGCGACCACGCGCGCGAAGAGGAAGCGTTGCGGGCAACGTGGTTGAGCAGCACCAGCGAAGCGCCCAGCAGCGCTTCGGTCACCAGGAAAACGGCTGAGAGAGCCGCCCCGAGCCGCGCGGGGTGCCGCTTGGGAAACGCGCGAACGGCCCACGCCACAAGCCCGGCGACCAGGATCAGGTCGAGCCCGCTGGTCACGCGGTGGGTGAATTCAATGAGGGTGGCACCGGCCGGAGTATGCGGCGCGACGGGGCCATCGCACAGCGGCCAGTGATTACCGCAGCCGGCGCCGGAACCGGTGGCGCGCACGTAAGCTCCCCACAGCACGACGGCGAGATTGTAGGCGAGGGCAGCCCAGGCGAAGATGGCGAAGCGGGGGTGCGGCGGCGCGGGAGCGCGCGGAGTGGATCGAGCGGCGGCCATGGCGGTATCCGGCATGAGCGGAAAATCACATTATACGGAAACCAGGGGGTTGACACGATTCCCCTAGTTGGCTACCCTAGCACACTAGGGAAAGAGCAACGGCAGCGAATTTCATTATGAAAGACTCGGATCGCCTTTTCGGCTCGCTCGAACTCCTGATTTTGAAGACGCTGGCGAGTGGACCCAACCACGGGTTCGGCATCACGCTGCATGTGGAAACGGTGTCGAAGGGGCTGTTGCACATGGAGGAAGGTTCGCTCTACCCGGCGCTGCACAGGCTGGAGAAGGCGGGGCTGGCGCGCGGCGAGTGGCGGCAAACGGAGAACGGGCGGCGGGCGCGCGTTTACACGCTGACGGCAAGCGGGCGAAAGCGCCTGGCGGAAAACGAGGCGAGCTGGTCGTCGGCTTCGCTTGGGATCGAGCGAGTGCTGAGGTTCGTATGAAGCGCTCGATCGAATGGTTGCGGCGGCTATTCCATCGCGACGCGGCGTGGCAGGAGGAAATCGAGAGCCACGTGGCGATGCGTGCCAGTTGGCACGAGCGACAGGGAATTGCGCCAGAGGCGGCCCGCACGCGAGCGGCGCGCGAATTCGGCAGCAGTTTGCGCGCGATGGAAGCGGTTCGCGCGGTGCATCGCGCGCCGTGGCTGGACGCGCTCAAGCAGGATGTGCGTCATGGGATGAGGGTGATCCGGCACTCGCCCGCCTTCAGTCTGGCCGCGGTGGCGACGCTGGGGGTGGGAATCGGCGCGTCGACGGCGGTGTTCAGCGTGGTGGATCTGCTGCTGTTTCGCAGCCTGCCGTACCCGCGCGCGGACCGGCTGGTATCGATTGGATTCAGCGGGCCGATCGACAGTGTGGAAGCGAACCGTCGCCACGCTGGGGATCGCGCCAGCGGCCGGGCGCGATTCTCACCTCGAAGACGACCGGCCCGGCGTATGGGCCAGGTGGATCCGGCCATTTCGCTGCGCGAAGAGTAAGCGGACCCGCGGTGGAGCGCCGGGTGCAATCACGATACTCTAAGCGCAATGCCCAGCGATTCGTTTGATGCCGCCGAACGCGCCGTTTTCCGCCGTCTCAACACGCCGGAGAAGATTCAACATTTCCTGGACCACGAGGTGGCCTATAACAAGGAGGCCGATGGTCCGACCTGCTACTCGCCGCGGCGCGTGCTGCGCGAACGCAAGGCGCACTGCATGGAGGGCGCGCTGTTCGGCGCGGCGGCGCTGCGGGAGATCGGCTACCCGGCGCTGCTGCTCGATCTCGAAGCGGTGCGGGACGACGATCACGTGCTGGCAATCTTCCGTCACGAGGGCTGCTGGGGCGCGATCGCGAAATCGAACTACTCCGGGCTGCGCTATCGCGAGCCGGTATACCGCGGGCTGCGCGAGCTGGCGATGTCGTACTTCGAACACTACTACAATCTGCGGCGCGAGAAGACGCTGCGCAATTACTCGCGGCCGGTGAACCTGCGCCGGTTCGATTCGGTTCATTGGATGACGGCGGAGGAAGACCTGTGGGCGATCCCGGAGTACCTGACGACGATCCATCACACGCCGCTGGTGGGGCCGCGGGTGGCTCGCCGGCTGGGGCGCGTGGACGACCGGCTGTTTGCGGCGGGACTCGTCGGATTGGCGCGGTAGTGGGCGGTCACATGCGCTGGCGGTATCTGATCCAGGGAACTAATTCACCATAAGAGACCGTATTATTGTGATATGAGCTTGGATCCGAAGATTGTAGAGTTGCTGAGCGATCCGGAGACGCATGACTCGCTGGAGTTAGGCGGCGACTGTTTGATAAACCCGAAGTCCGGCCGGCGCTACCCGATGCGCGATGGCATCCCGGTGTTCTTCGAAGAGGCTGCAGGGACGAACCGCAAGTATCAGACCATGTACGACCGTCTGGCGCCGGGTTACGACTTCGCCGAGCGGCTTTACTACTGGATATCGCGCAAGCCGGACCGCCGCCTGGAGTTCATTCCCGAGCTGGAAATCCCGGCCGGCGCGCGGGTTCTGGAAGTGTCGGTGGGCACTGGCGCGAACATCCGTTTTCTGCCGGCGAATATCGAATTCTTCGGTCTCGATCTGTCCTGGAACATGCTGCGGCGTTGCCGCCAGAACTTGCAGCGCTGGCGGCGCGACGCGCACCTGTTTCATGGCCAAGGCGAGCAACTGCCGTTTCGCGACGCGGTCTTCGATTGCGTTTACCACGTGGGCGGCATCAACTTCTTCAACGACAAGGCGCGCGCCATTGCGGAAATGATCCGCGTCGCCAAGCCGGGAACGAAGATCATGATTGTGGATGAGACCGAGAAGGTGGTGAAGGAGCACTACCGCAAGAATCCGTTTACGCGGCGAGTCTACCAGTCAGAGGACCGGCCGGCCGTGGCACCGATAGAACTGGTGCCCGCCGAAATGCGGGAGATTGCGTCACGGCAGATCAACGCGGGGCGGGAGTATTGCCTGACGTTTCGCAAGCCGTGATCGAGCGCGGGGGGAATTGCGGTGGCAAGTCGCGGCTCGCGCAACCACCTTGGCTACCTCCCCCGAGATTTGCCAGGATGGCTGCGCTTGCCGCCTGATGGGTCTACCTTTTTGTAACGCGAGAGGCGCTCTGCGCGCCAGCGCGAATCGACCCGCGGGCGGCGTTTTCAACAGTTTTCTCGGGCAAGCGAATGATGCAGTTACGCGGCGCAGCTTGTGGCAAAGTTGTGCATAAAACGCGGCGCGGGCAAATGGTTTTGGCGTGCCGGGCGTAGCGGTGCGCCTCCGTGCAGGGGCGATGGATCTGCCCTGGTGTTGATCATCACATTGGCTGGCGGCGGATTTCCGATCCTGGAGAGTCGCGCCAGCGCCGGTTCGCCACTGAATCCGGCCGCCGCGAGTGTGGCGAGCCTCACAAAACCGCGGCGGGCGAGCCGGCGTAAACTGTATCCTCTGGAAACCGGCCAGTCGAATGCCAAGTTTCCTCTCGCGTCGCGCCTCCTCATTTCGGAGTACGACCTCCCGCTCGGCTTATGACATAATGTGATACCTCCTCGACAAGTCAGGCGCGCCGCAGCGGAATTCGACGGGCCACGGCATCGAGAAGATACACACGATGAGTGGAGTGAGTTCGGTTGGCGGATCGGTGAGGCCGGGCGCCGCCGATACGGGCGGGTCGGAACTTTGACTGTTGAGGAAACCATCACCACAGGCGGGCTGGGGGGCAGTTATCGAGGATTTTTGCGGCGGCGCAATTCGTTTGGATCTTTGTAATAAGTCTTGCATCTGTTAAGGGGATTGGGGCCGATGCGAATGTGGACAAGAGGGGCGGCGGGGGGTGCTGTCATCCCGATGTGGACTCAAGATAGCGTCACAGTAGAAGCGGGGCAAAGGTAGCGCGGCATGGCGCAGATCTTCCCTAAGAGCGCAAACGCGATTGCGCGCATGTCGGTCTACGGAGCTATCTTTGTCCTGGCGTTTGTGGGCTGGGCGTTCGACGCTCTAAACCGGAGCTCTTACAACACGCGAGCCTTCATGGCGCGCGAGCAGCCGATTCCGTTCAGCCACGCGCACCACGTGGGCGGGCTGGGCCTGGACTGCCGCTACTGTCACACGTCGGTCGAGAGTTCGAGTTTCGCCAATGTGCCGCCGACTAAGACGTGTATGAACTGCCACTCGCAGATATGGAGCACGAGCCCGATGCTGGAGCCGGTGCGCGCAAGTTACCGCACGGGCCAATCGATCCCCTGGACGCGCGTCCACGACCTGCCGGATTTCGTCTACTTCAATCACAGTATCCATGTGAGCAAGGGAGTGGGCTGCGAGAGTTGCCATGGGCGAGTGGATAAGATGCCGCTGACTTGGGCGGTATCGACACTGCAAATGGACTGGTGCCTGGACTGTCACCGCAATCCGGCGAAGATACTGCGGCCGCAGGAATACATCACCACCATGGGTTATCAGCCGCAGGGAGACCAGCAGGAACTCGGGCGCCGGCTGATGGCCGAGAATCACATACAAGATACGCGGGTGCTGACGAGTTGTTCCACATGTCACCGATGAGCGACCTACCGAAACACCTCGATCTGGCCGGCGCACGGGCGCGTCTGGAAGGGAAGCGCGGGCGGGAGTTCTGGCGCAACCTGGAAGACCTGGCCGCCACGCCCGAATTCGAAGACTTGTTGCAGCGCGAGTTTTTGCGGCAGGCGATTGGCTGGAGCGAGGACGAGAACAGTGTCGACGGGCGCCGCAACTTCCTGAAGATGATGGGCGCGTCACTGGCGCTGGCCGGGTTGACCGCGTGTACGCGCCAGCCCACGGAACACATCATGCCGTACGTGCGGCAGCCGGAGGACCTGATCCCCGGGAGGCCGCTGTTCTACGCGACCGCGACCACACTGGGCGGGGTTGCGAACGGCGTTCTGGTCGAGAGTCACGAAGGCCGGCCGACCAAAGTGGAAGGCAACCCGGAACACCCGGCCACGCTGGGCGCGCTCGATGCATTCGGCCAGGCATCGGTGTTGCAGTTATACGATCCGGATCGCAGCCGCACCGTGCATGAAGGCGACGAGATACGCTCCTGGGCGGACTTCCTGGGCATGCTGCGCGGACTCTTGGCACAGCAGCACGCGAGCGGCGGGGCGGGAATTCGCATTCTCACCGAGACCGTGACTTCGCCGTCAATGGCGGATCAATTCGCGGCCGTTAGAAGACTCTTCCCTGCCTCTAAGTGGCACCAATGGGAACCGGCCGGACCGCACAGCGCGCGCACTGGCGCCGTGCTGGCGTTCGGGCAACCGCTGCACACCTATTACAACGTGGCGAAGGCGAACGTGATCGTCGCTCTCGATTCGGACTTCCTGGCATCGGGCGAAGCCAGCCTGCGCTACGCGCGGCAGTTCGCGGCGCGGCGCCGCGTGGAGAACGGCAATAAGACCATGAACCGGCTCTACGCGGTCGAGCCGATGCCAACGCCTACGGGGAGCAAGGCGGACCACCGGCTGCCGCTGCGCGCAGGCGAAGTGGAGGAGTTCGCATGGTTGTTGGCGGCCGGTCTGGGTGTTACTCAAGGCCCTAAGTTTGGCGCGAACAGTGACGTCAATAAGTGGATGGGCGGGCTGGTCAAGGACCTGATGCTCAATCAGGGCGCCAGCCTGGTGATCGCGGGCGAATTCCAACCGCCCATCGTTCACGCACTGGCCCATGCTATGAATGCGATACTCGGCAACGTGGGCAAGACTGTCTTCTACACGGAGCCGATTGAAGCTAGCCCCGTCGACCAGGTGGCTTCGCTCGAGGATCTGGTCAGCGATCTTGATTCGGGCACGGTAGATCTGCTACTGATTCTGGGTGGGAACCCGGTGTTCAATGCGCCGGTCGAACTGGGCCTAGCCGACCGGTTGCAGAAGGCCCGCGTGCGAGCACACTTGAGTCTGTACGAAGACGAGACTTCAGAAGTCTGTCAGTGGCGCTTGCCGGAGACTCACTACCTGGAAAGCTGGGGCGACGCTCGCGCGTTCGATGGCACGGTTACCATTCAACAGCCCCTTATACAGCCGCTCTACGATGGGCGTTCGGCGTACCAGTTGTTGCAGATGTTCCTCGATGCGCCGGAGTTGGGTGGGCATGAAATCGTCAAGAACCACTGGGCGTCCCAGCATGCGGGTGCCGCTTTCGAATCGTGGTGGCGGCGTGCGGTGCACGATGGCGTGGTCGCCGACTCTGAGCTGCCTACTAAGACGCCAGCCATTATGAGCGCCTCGTTGGCTGCGCCGGGGCATCAGTTTCGGCCGGAAGATAAGATGGAACTCGTCTTTCGTCCCGACCCGGCGATTTACGATGGGCGCTTCGCCAATCTGGGCTGGTTACAGGAGCTACCGAAGCCGATTACGAAGATCACGTGGGATAACGCAGCCATCATGAGTCCGGCAACCGCGAAGCGGCTGGGTGTCTTCACGAACACGCTGGCTCCGGGGTTCGACGGCGTACCAATGGTGGAGCTTACTTACCAGGGCCGCACCTTGCGCGCGCCGGCGTTCGCGCAGCCGGGCCACGCGGACAATTCGGTCACCGTACATCTGGGGTACGGCCGCACCAAGGCGGGCCGCGCCGGCACGGGCGCGGGTTTCAATCCCTATGGATTGCGCATGGCTAAGTCGTTGTGGCACGATACGGGACTCACGGCTAAGAAGACCGCGGGAAGTTACCTGCTGGCGACCACGCAGAACGAGCACGCGCTCGATCCGAAGCGGCACATCGTGCGGGCGGGCGATCTCGACGAGTATTTGAGGAACCCGGCGTCGGTGCACGAAGGCGCCGGAGATCCGCCCGCCTCACTCACGATTTATCCCGGTTGGAGTTATCCGGGCTACGCGTGGGGCATGGCGATCGACCTGAATGCCTGCACCGGATGCAGCGCCTGCGTGGTGGCATGTCAGGCGGAGAATAACATCGCGGTGGTGGGCAAGGACCAAGTGCGCCGCGGGCGCGCCATGCACTGGCTCCGCGTTGACTCCTATTACAGCGGACCGGAGAACTCGCCCGAGGTGTACAACCAGCCGGTACCCTGCCAGCAGTGCGAGAATGCCCCGTGCGAACTGGTCTGTCCCGTACAAGCCACTTCACACAGCGCCGAAGGTCTGAACGACATGGTGTACAACCGTTGCGTGGGGACCCGGTATTGTTCGAACAACTGCCCGTACAAGGTGCGGCGATTCAACTTCTACTCCTTTTCGGATTTCGAGACTCCCAGCCTGAAGCTACTGCGCAACCCGGACGTGACAGTACGGAGCCGCGGAGTCATGGAGAAATGCACTTATTGTGTGCAGCGCATTAACTCGGCCAAGATCGATGCCGAGAAGCAAGATCGCAGGGTGAAGGACGGCGAGATACAAACCGCCTGCCAGGCTACGTGCCCGGCCGAGGCGATTATCTTTGGCGACATCAACGACCCGAAGAGCCGCGTTTCGAAGATGAAAGCAGAGCAGCGGAATTACGGCATGTTAGCCGACTTGAACACGCGGCCGCGCACCACGTATCTGGCGGCCTTGCGTAACCCTAACCCGGAGATTGAGGACTAGGCATCGCGATGGCAGACGACCGGCAAATCGTAGTCGAACGGCCCGCACCGGGTGAGATCATCGCTCCCGGTTATACGTTTAGCACCATCACCGACCAGATATCGAGTGTTGTGTTAACGCGCAAGACGCCGCTATTCTGGTTCGTTGCCTTTGGTGTGGGTGGCTCGCTCCTGATGCTGTTTCTGCTGGCGGTGACAGTTCTGTTAGTCAAGGGCACAGGCATATGGGGCATACGCACGCCGGTGATGTGGGGCTTCGCCATCACTAACTTTGTGTGGTGGATTGGAATCGGCCACGCAGGCACGCTGATTTCGGCTATTCTGCTTCTCCTCAACCAGCGCTGGCGTAACTCGATCAACCGGTTCGCCGAGGCCATGACACTGTTTGCGGTAGCCTGCGCGGGCATGTTTCCCCTGCTGCATATGGGGCGTCCATGGCTCTTCTATTGGATGATGCCGTATCCCAACACAATGGGCATCGAGCCGCAGTTCCGCAGCCCACTGGTGTGGGATGTGTTCGCGGTTTCGACTTATGCGACGGTGTCTTTGTTGTTCTGGTTTGTGGGTCTGATGCCGGATCTGGGCACGCTACGCGACCGCACAAAGAACCCCATCGGCCGAGCGATCTACGGAGTTCTAGCAATGGGATGGCGTGGCTCGGCGCGCCATTGGAGCGTATACGAAACCGCATCTCTGTTGTTGGCGGGTCTGGCGACGCCGCTGGTGCTATCGGTACACACGGTAGTGAGCTTCGACTTCACCATCGCCATCGTTCCCGGCTGGCACAGCACGTTCTTTCCGCCTTACTTCGTGGCCGGAGCGATCTATTCCGGTTTCGCGATGGTGCTGGCGCTGGCGATTCCACTTCGCTCGCTGTACGGTTTGCAGGGCCTCATCACCGATAAGCACCTGGATAACTGCGGCAAGATTATGTTAGCCACCGGCTGGATTGTGGCTTACGCATATATGTTGGAAGTGTTCGGCGCCTGGTATGGGGGCGACACTTACGAGCAGGCGGCCTTTTGGCACCGCATGACCGGACGGTACGCGGTTCAGTACTGGTCACTCGTTGGGTGCAACATTGTGTTGCCACAGTTTCTCTGGTTCGAGCGGGTGCGCAGCAGTCCGCCGTTGCTCTTCATCGCATCCATTGTGGTGCTGGTGGGCATGTGGTTGGAGCGGTTCATGATTATCGTGAGCAGCCTTGCGCAGGACTTTCTGCCGTCGTCGTGGGGGATCTTCCAGGCGACGCGCTGGGATTGGGCCACTTACCTGGGCACGATTGGACTGTTCCTGTTCCTATTCTTCCTGTTTGTGCGAGCGTTGCCGATGATCTCCATCTTCGAAGTGAGGACGCTGCTGCCGCAGGCCAAAGTAAGCAAGGAGGCGAAGAGTTGAGCGACCACGGCATCTATGGAGTGATGGCCGAGTTCGACAGCCCGTCGGAACTGGTGAGCGCGGCGCGGGCGGCTCGCGCCAAGGGCTACCGGAAGCTGGACGCGTATTCGCCTTTTCCTATCGAGGAACTCACCGAAGCGCTGCACCTGCACAAGAACAAGCTGCCACTGATTGTTTTGGCCGGCGGAATCGTCGGCGGACTGACAGGCTTCTTCCTTCAGTATTGGATTGCGGTAATGTATTTCCCGATCAACATCGCCGGACGCCCGCTCAACAGTTGGCCGTCGTTCGTCATCATCACTTTCGAACTGACGATCCTGTTCGCCTCGTTGTCGGCCGTGCTGGGGATGATGGCGCTGTGCGGCCTGCCCATGCCGTATCATCCGGTTTTCAACGTGGCGCGCTTCAGCGCGGCCAGCCGCAATCGGTTCTTCCTGTGCATTGAGGCTGGCGACCCGCTGTTCGATCCGGCTGCGGCGAGTCAGTTTCTCGAGGGCTTGGAGCCAAGGGAGGTATCGGAAGTTGCGAACTAACTTCCTGGCTGGGATGCTGCTGTTGACTGCGGCCGCAACCGTGGCCTGCCGGCAGGACATGCACGATCAGCCGAAGTACATTCCGCTGCGCGGGACCGAGTTCTTCGCGGACGGGCGCTCGGCGCGCCCGCTGATCGAAGGCACGGTGGCGCGGGGACACTTGGATGACGACGCGAGTTACTACACGGCGAGAGGGTCTGACGGGAAGTTCGTGGCGGAGTTTCCCTTTCCTGTAACGAAGCCGGTGATCGAGCGCGGTCAGGAACGATTCAACATCTACTGCGCGCCGTGCCATGACTCGCTGGGCAGCGGCAATGGCCGGATCGTACGGCGTGGATTCCGTCACCCGCCGACTTATCACATTGACCGGCTGCGCCAGGCACCCGCCGGGTACTTGTACGACGTGATCAGCAAGGGATTTGGTGCCATGCCGGACTACGCGGCGCAGATTGAGCCGCGCGACCGTTGGGCTATCGTCTCGTATATCCGTGCGCTTCAACTTAGCCAGAACACTTCCATCATGGATGTCCCGGCCGACGCTATGTCGGTTCTCGACCAGGAGGGCGGACAATGATCGCGCAGGCCATCGATTTTCAGGTTACCGGCGAACTTCGCGACACCATGCGGGAGTGGCGCCGGCGTTTTGCGATTGTGGGCATTGCCGGTCTGGTGGCCACGCTGGCGGGCCTATTTCTGGTATCTCCAGATCAGTTTTATCGCTCCTGGCTTTGGTCGTATCTATTTGTAGTGGGACTCGCGGCGGGCAGCTTGGCGTGGCTGATGGTGCAATATCTAACCGGCGGCGCTTGGGGCGTCATCATACGTCGTCCCGCGGAAGCCGCCGCGCGAACGATGCCGCTGGTACTGGCGCTGTTCATCCCGATCTTCATCGGCATCCGGAACCTGTATCCGTGGTCGCATGCAAACCTGGTAATGGCCGATGAAGTCTTGCGCCACAAGCAGCCGTATCTCAATGTTCCGTTCTTTACACTGCGCGCGTTGATCTATTTGGGTGGCTGGTGGTTTCTTTCATGGTGTTTGAATCGGTGGTCGGCCACGGAGGACCGGGAGGGTGGCGAGACACCGCGGCGTAGGATGGGTGCGCTGTCGGGACCGGGTCTTATCTTCTTCGGACTGTCTGTTACGTTTATGGCGACCGATTGGGTGCTTTCGATCGACCCGCGCTGGTACTCGACCATGTACGGTTTGCTGATGATCGCCGGGCAGGCACTCTCCTCGATGGCGTTCCTGATTACGGTGGTGGTGTTCCTGGCTGCGCGAAGGCCGATGGCGGACGTGGTGACTCCGCGCCATCTGCACGATTTGGGCAAGCTCATGTTCGCCCTGGTGATGCTGTGGGCGTATTTCTCGTTCTCGCAGTTTCTAATCATCTGGGCCGGTAACTTGCCGGAGGAGATTCCGTGGTATCTGGTGCGGCTGCATGGCGGCTGGCAGTATGTGGGACTGCTGATTGTGATTGGTCACTTTGCGCTGCCGTTTGCGTTGTTGCTGTCGCGCGATGTGAAGCGCAATTTCAAACTGCTGCGCAATATCGCGCTATTCATTCTCGCGATGCGGGTAATTGATATCTACTGGCAGGTGGCGCCGGACTTTTTCAAGGGATCGTTCGGCTTGAGTTGGGTGGACGTGACCGCTGTGGTTGGCCTGAGCGGCATCTGGTTTGCATACTTTCTTAGGCAACTCGAGAAGCGGCCGCTGCTGCCGCTGCACGATCCTCACTTGAACGAGGCTTTGGAACATGGCAGAGAATAGACACGGGCGACAGGCCGAGGCGGATCCGCCGGTCGATCTGAGCCGCCCCGAGCAGCGCCACGAGCGGACAGATGCAGACGCGTCGGCGCTGACCAAGTCTGGCATCGTGCTGCTACTGCTGTGCATTGCGACGTTCGCGGTGGCGTTCGCGGTGTTCCGCTACTTTGAAGGCAAGTACGGTGGCGTGTTGCCGCGCGCCGCGCAATCGATGTCGATGGACGCACGGCATTCGCCGCCTTCACCGCAGTTAGAAGTGACCGAGACTGCGGATCTCGCGGCGCAGCGCGCAGCGGAACAGGGGATTCTGTCGACTTACGGCTGGGTGGATCGGGAGCACGGCATCGTGCGGATTCCGATTGAAAGAGCGATCGAGATGCTCGCGGCGAGGCCACTCGCTTCGCGGCCATCGGATGGGCCGGTGACAGCCGCCGGGGATGTCAGCGTTCCGATGGAGTCCGGCCTCGGCCTGAAGATGCAGCCTGCTGGCGGGCCGTTAGTGTCACAGATTCCCGACGGGCCGACTCCTGCAGCCGCGGCGCTCACGGCGGGCGGGCCGAACGGGGTGAAACAATGATGCGCGATGTTGGTTCCGGGTGGCGGCGGCAACTGGGCGCACTATGCGGCGGCTTGCTGTTTGCAAGCGTCGCGCTGGGGCAGCCTGGACAACCGGCGCCGATGCAGCCGTCTTATAGCTTGCAGGATTCCAATCTGGCGCCGGCACTGCCAGGTTCGCTCGCAGGAGTCGGCATCAATCAGCGACTGGGTGTGCAGGTCCCGCTCAATACGGTTTTGCGGGACGAAGCTGGCCGCGAAGTCTCGCTAGCGACCTATTTCCAGTCGGGTAAGCCCGTGCTTTTGGCGCCGGTGTATTACCGCTGTCCGATGCTATGTACACAGATACTCAGCGGCATGGTGAGCGCGTTGCGAGTGCTTTCGCTGGATCCGGGGAAGGACTTCGAAGTGGTCGCGATCAGCTTCGATCCAAAGGATACAGCGGAGATCGCCGCGGCCAAGAAAGAGAACTATCTGCGCCGCTACCGTCGGCCGGGCACCGCCAACGGTTGGCACTTCCTGACTGGCGACGAAACTAGCGTACGTGCGGTGACCGATGCCATCGGTTTCCACTATAAGTACGATCCCAAGACCGACCAATACGCCCACGCCAGCGGGATTATGCTGTTGACGCCGGAGGGCAGAGTGTCCAGGTACTTTTATGGCGTTGAGTATTCGCCGCGCGATATCCGCCTGGGGCTGGTGGAGGCGTCGAACAACAGAATCGGGACACCAGCCGATGAAGTGCTGCTGTTCTGCTTCCATTACGATCCGGCGACGGGTAAGTACGGAGCGGCTGTGATGAACCTACTGCGAATCACCGCGGGAGCGCTTGCGTTAGTAGGCGGATTGGCAATCGTGATTGCGTTGCGCCGCGATGCACGCGGACGGAAGCGGAACCTGCGGCAGGCGGGACAGGTCGGCATATGAAGCTACCTCTATTTCCGGAATCGGCATCGACGTTCGCGCCTGACGTAGACCACTTGCTGTTCTATTTGGTCGGCGTGTCAGTGTTCTTCACTGTCTTGATCTTCGTTTCCATTGTCTACTTCGCCGTCCGCTACCGGCGGCGGTCGGACAACGAGCTGCCGAAGCCGATTCACGCCAGTCTCGCGCTTGAGATCGCATGGTCTGTGATTCCTTTTGGCCTGACGATCGTCATGTTCGGATGGGGAGCCAACATATTCTTCAGAGAAAGCCGCCCGCCGAAGAACGCCATGCAGGTTTACGTAGTCGCCAAGCAATGGATGTGGAAGCTGCAACACATGGAAGGGCAGCGGGAGATCAACGAACTGCACATTCCGGTGGGGCGACCGGTGAAGCTGGTGATGACTTCCGAGGATGCGATCCATAGTTTCTTTGTGCCCGCCTTTCGCACTAAGCAGGATGTGGTCCCTGGGCGTTACTCGACGACTTGGTTTACAGCTACGAAGCCGGGTAAGTATCACCTGTTCTGCGCCGAATACTGCGGCACGAAGCACTCAGGAATGACAGGCTGGATCTATGCCATGGAGCCGCAGGATTATCAAGCCTGGCTGAGCGGCGGCCGCGCGTTCGGGTCGCTGGCTGAGAATGGCGAGAAGCTGTTCCAGGACCTGGCTTGCGGCAATTGTCACAAGGCGGATGGTTCGGGCCGCTGCCCCAGTCTGGTGGGACTATTTGGCCGGAGCGTGCAACTGGCCGACGGGCGGTTCGTGAGTGCGGACGAAGCTTACCTGCGCGAATCCATCCTGCGACCGGACGCGAAGATCGTCGCCGGCTATCAGCCATTGATGCCCACGTTTCAGGGGCAGGTGAGCGAGGAGGGTGTGTTGGAGCTTATCGAGTACATCAAGTCGCTGGCGCCGCCGGCGGCCGTGGCCGGAACGACTCCGGCGGAGATCAACGTGAATCCGGACCGAGTCACCAGCTCGCCCAGCAACCCTTAGCCATATGACTACCGCCGCGATTGAGACACAAGCGAATTACCTGAACGCCGGGTACGGCCTGAAGAGCTGGCTGCTGACGAAGGATCACAAGCGCATCGCGATCCTGTATCTGATTCTCGTCACCATTTTCTTCTCCATCGGCGGGATCTTTGCCGCGTTAATCCGCGTGGAGCTGTTAACGCCGCAGGGCGATTTGGTCTCCTCGGAGACTTACAACAAGCTGTTTACCATGCACGGGATTGCAATGATTTTCTTCTTTCTGATCCCGGCGATACCGGCGACACTCGGCAACTTCGTTCTACCAATGATGATTGGCGCGCGCGACCTGGCGTTTCCGCGTATCAACCTGTTGAGTTGGTACCTGCTGGTGGTCGGCGGCGGCTTTGCACTTTTCGCCATGCTGGCGGGCGGCGTCGATACGGGCTGGACATTCTATACGCCGTACAGCACGACCTATTCGAACACGTGGGTGATCGCAACCGCGCTGGGGATCTTCGTGTCAGGGTTTTCATCGATTCTGACCGGTCTCAACTTCATCGTCACCATACATCGCATGCGGGCGCCGGGGATGACATGGTTTCGCATGCCGCTATTCGTCTGGGCACACTACGCGACGTCGGTGATTCAGGTATTGGGGACGCCGGTGGTTGCGGTGACAATCGTCCTGGTGTTCTGCGAACGGGTCTTCCACATCGGCATTTTCGACCCGGCGCTGGGCGGCGACCCGGTGCTGTTCCAGCACATGTTCTGGTTCTACTCGCACCCGGCCGTCTATATCATGGTGCTGCCGGCGATGGGTGTGGTCAGTGAGATCATATCGACGTTCTCGCGCAAACCGATATTTGGCTACCACTTTGTCGCCTATTCGAGCATGGCCATCGCCGTACTCGGATTCCTGGTTTGGGGACACCACCTGTTTGTCAGCACACAATCCGTATACGCCGGCCTTGTGTTTTCGTTCTTAAGTTACTTCGTGGCGGTTCCATCGGCGGTGAAGGTGTTTAACTGGACGGCGACGTTGTACAAAGGGTCGATATCGTTCGCGACACCGATGCTTTATGCGTTCGGTTTCATCGGCCTGTTTACGATTGGCGGCCTGACGGGACTGTTTGTCGCCAGCCTGGGATTCGACGTGCATGTGACCGACACTTACTTTGTGGTCGCTCACTTCCACTATGTAATGGTGGGCGGTACGATCATGGCGTTTCTGGGCGGGCTGCACTTTTGGTGGCCTAAGATCACGGGCCGCATGTATCCGGAGAACTGGGCGAAGCTATCGGCGGCGATTATCTTTGTCGGATTCAACCTGACGTTCTTTCCGCAGTTCATTCTGGGTTACCTGGGCATGCCGCGGCGCTACCACGTGTATCCGGAGGAGTTTCAGGTTTTGCACGTGCTTTCGACAGCCGGTGCGTCGATACTGGCGTTCGGGTACTTGTTCCCGATGATCTACTTCATGTGGTCGCTCTGGTACGGAGAGCGGGCACCGGCCAATCCCTGGGGGGCGACGGGACTTGAGTGGACGGTGCCTTCGCCGCCGCCAATTCACAATTTCGACGAAGTCCCTGTCGTTACTCACGAGGCATACGATTACAGCACAGTCGTGAAGGAGGGTGTGGAAGTTGTCTGAACACGTTCACGCTCCCGTGGAAACGCTCGCGCTGCGCGAGCAGTTCAATACGGCCGAACAGCAGAAGGAATCCGTGACCTTCGGGATGTGGATCTTCCTGATCACCGAAGTGATGTTCTTCGGCGGACTGTTCCTGGCGTACACAGTCTACCGGAGCACTTACCCGGTGGTGTTTGGCGTGGCGTCGACGTCGCTCAACGCAGTCATCGGGGCGCTGAACACGGCGGTACTGTTATGCAGTAGCTTCACAATGGTGCTGGCGGTGCGTTCGGCGCAGTTAGGGCGGCGGCGCGCACTAGTCCTATTTCTGATTCTGACTCTGCTGCTTGGCATGGCGTTCCTGGGCGTGAAGGCGTACGAATGGAACGAGAAGTTTGTCGAGCATCATGTTCCTGGTGCGGGTTTCCATTTCGAGGGCGCAGCGGAGCAGGGACCTGCGCAACTGTTCTTCTCGCTCTATTTCGCCATGACCGGTCTTCATGCGCTGCACATGGTGGTGGGCGCGGGAATTCTGTGCTGGCTGCTCTATCATGCCGTGCGCGGGCGATTCACGGCCGAGTACATGACTCCGGTCGATGTCGCGGGCCTGTACTGGCACTTCGTCGATATCATCTGGATCTTTCTGTTTCCTTTGCTCTATCTGATCGACCGACACATGAGATAGCCATGAGCGAACACGTCGATTCCGTCAAGACTTATACAGCCGTGTGGCTGATTTTGCTGGCACTCACTGGCGTCACTACAGGCGTAGCCTATATCGACTTAGGCGCGTTCAGCGTGGTGATTGCGCTGTTGATCGCTGCCGTCAAGATGCTGCTGGTGGCGCTGTTCTTCATGCACATGCGGCACAGCGCCAAGTTGACGCAAGTGGCCGCGGCGGGCGCGTTTCTGTGGCTGTTCGTCATGATGGCGTTCACGTTCGCCGACGTGTGGACGCGCGGCCTGGTGGGCACGCAGGGGCGATAAGAACGCCGTCAGTCGACGGCCTTGGCGGTGCCTGTGATCTTGAGGCTTCCGGTGACCGCGGTGGTCGAGGATGCGGCCAGCGGGCCGGTGTAACCTGGCTGCGCGCCGCCGGCCGAGACGACTAGCGTGCCGGGCTCGGCGAGATGAGTCCCATCGCCTTGGACGGTCGAAAGCTGGCGCGGCGCGAGGGTGAAATTGACGACGCGCGATTCGCCGGGGTGCAAGGAAACGCGGGTAAAGCCCTGGAGCGAGATGAGCGGCGCGGGCACGGCCGCACCGATGTGTTTCACGTAGAGTTGGACCACTTCCTCACCAGTGGTCTGGCTGGTGTTTTGCACCTCGACCGACACGGCGACGGGCTCGCCCGAGCGCGCGGCTGCGGGTAAGTGCAGGTTGCGATAAGAGAAGCTCGAGTAACTCAGGCCATAACCAAAGGGAAAGAGCGGCTCGCCGGTGAAGTAGCGATAGGTGCGGCCCGCCATGCGGTAATCGGTGAAGTCGGGGAGTTGGTCGGCGGAGCGATAGAAGGTGACGGGCAGCCGGCCGGCCGGGTTGCAATCGCCGAAGAGGACGTCGGCGATGGCATCGCCGCCGGCCTGGCCGGGGTACCAGGCTTCCACGATGGCGGGGACGTGGTCGCGCGCCCAAGTGACGGCCAGCGCGCTGCCGTTGAGTAACACCAACACGACCGGCTTGCCGAGGGCGACGATGTCCTCCATCAGCTTCTGCTGCGCGGCGGGCAGACCGATATCGACGCGGTCGCCACCTTTGAAGCCTTCCACGGACACGGGCATTTCTTCACCTTCGAGGCGCGGCGAAAGCCCAAGTGCCAGCACTACGGCATCGGCCTGGCGCGCGGCTTTGAGTGCTTGCTCCCGTTCGGCGCCGGCGGGGTGAGACCACAGCAGGCGAATCCGCGCGTCGCCCAGATACTGGTGATAATCGACGCGAATGGGATATGGCTTGCCGGCTTCGAGATCGACGGCCGCGTAACCGTAACCGGCGTCATGCGCGAAGTTGCGGCTGGTGACCAGCTTTCCGTCGAGGTAGATCTCAAATGCGTTCCTGCCAAAGGCGCCGAGATAGTACGTGCCGGAAACGGGAGCGCGCAGGAAGCCGGTCCAGCGGACGCCAAAATCGCCGTCCTTCAAAGTGGGGCGGGGGGCTTTGTCCCACCAGTTGAAATCGACTCGAGCGTCGGTGCGCGTGAACAGCGGTTGCAGGAGCTTTGGGGCCGGGCCGGAGGTGTCCACCTCGGGTGGCCAGGTTTGCGTGCGCACGAGATACCGCTTGCCATCGAAACTGTTGGACGCGTAATACTCGGCCTGCAGCCCGTGAGTGCGGCCGGCGGCGGTTGTCGAAAGCGCCGACGACGGGATGGCGTCGAAGCTGGGCATGTTGGCAACCAGGTCGCCGCCGCGCGCATAGAGCACGTTCGCGGAGGCGCCGAGCTTGCGGCGAATGGCGGTCAGCGGCGTGACCGGAGCGGCAGGCGTGCCGTTGTAATTACCCAGGAGCACGTCTTCGTTGTCGGCATTGGGACCGATCACGGCGATGGTCTTGAGCGTCTTTGCGAGCGGCAGGGCGTGGTTTTCGTTCTTCAAAAGCACGATCGACTTGCGGGCGGCCTCGAGCGCGAGCGCGCGGTGCGCGGCGCTGTCGTTCACGCTATAGGGAATGCGCGCGTATTTGACCATGGAGGGCGGATCGAACATGCCGAGGCGGAAACGGATGGCGAGCAGGCGGCGCACGCTGGTATCGATTTCAGATTCCTTCACCAGGCCGGAACGGACGGCGGGCAGCAGGTTCTGGTATTCGACGCCGCAATCGAGATCGGTGCCGGCGCGCAGTGCCACGGCCACGCCCTCCTGCGCGCCGGCGGCGAATTTGTGGGTGCGGGAGATGTCGTCGATGGCGCCGCAATCGGACACGACGTAGCCGGCGAAGCCCCAGCTATTCCGCAGGATGCCAGAGAGCAGGCGCGGATTGGCGCAGACGGGCTGGCCATCCACGCTGTTATAGGAGCACATCACGGAGCGCGCGCCGCCTTCTTTCACCGCGCTTTCGAATTGCGGCAGATAGGTATCGAACAAGTCGCGATCGTCGATCACGGCGTCGAAGACGTGGCGCTCGCTCTCCGGTCCGCTGTGCACGGCGTAGTGTTTGGGCGTGGCGACAGCCTTCAGGTACTTGGGGTCGTCGCCCTGCAAGCCACGAACGAACTGGACCGCCATGCGGCCGGTGAGGTAGGGATCTTCGCCGTAGGTTTCCATGCCGCGTCCCCAGCGCGGGTCGCGGAAGAGGTTGANNCCGTGTCCCAGGTGGCGGCCAGGCCGATCGGCTCCGGGAAGACGGTGGCGCGGCCGGCGCGGGCCACGCCATGCAAACACTCGCCCCACCAGTTGTAGCGCGGAACGCCCAGGCGGTCGATGGCGGCCGAATCGTTCATGAGCTGCGAGACCTTCTCTTCGATCGTGAGGCGTCCGAGCAGGTCGTCGACGCGTTTCTCGAGCGGGGCGGCGGGGTTCCGGTAAAGCGGCTGCTGCGCGAACAGGGGCGCGATGCACGCGGTCGCGACAAGGAATGTGACTGAGCGAAATCCAGGCATGATGGCGATCTCCCGGGGGTCGAGAAGCTACTACGGTATAACAATTCGCGGATGGGGGATGGAAAAGTGAATTGCTTCAAGACGACGGGCAAGCTAAAGCATGCCCCACCCATGGCTATCGCAGGCGCAGGCTGTTGGTCACCACGGTGACGCTCGAGAGGGCCATGGCGGCGGAGGCGAGCATAGGGGAGAGCAAGCCGAGCGCGGCGACAGGGATGCCGACCGTGTTGTAGGCGAAGGCCCAGAACAGGTTCTGGCGGATGATGCGCATGGTGCGGCGGGAAAGCTCGATCGCGTCGGGAACGCCGTTGAGGTTGCCGCGCATGAGCGTGATGTCGCCGGCCTCGATGGCGATATCGGAACCGGAGCCCATGGCGATTCCCAGGTCCGCCTGGGCCAGCGCGGGAGCGTCGTTGATGCCGTCGCCGACCATGGCGACGCGCTTGCCCGCGGCTTGCAGCTTGCGGATCTCGTTCGCCTTTTGATCGGGAAGAACCTCGGCCAGCACGTGTTCGATGGCGGCTTCGCGCGCCACGCGTTCGGATACCGCGCGGCTGTCGCCAGAGAGCATCCACACGTCGAGCCCCATGGCGCGCAGGCGTGCGACGGCGGCGGCGGCTTCGGGCTTGATGGTGTCGGCGATTTCGAAACTGCCCGCTGCAACGCCGTCCACTGTGACCGTGACGCCGGGCCGGCCCACCTCGACCGCGCGCCCGTCGACGCTGGCGCGCACACCGTGGCCGGCGGTGGCCGCAAAGCCGGATGGTTCGGCGAGCGCAATGCCGCGCGCGGCGGCGGCTTCCACCACGGCTTTGCCCAGCGGGTGTTCGGAATAACGTTCGGCGCTGGCGGCGAAGCTCAGCAGATCGGCTTCGCTGAAGCCCGCGGCGGGAACGATGGCCGTGACCACCGGCTTGCCGTGGGTGATGGTGCCGGTTTTATCGAGTACCACGGTGTCGACGCGCCAGGCCATCTCGAGCGCTTCGCCTCCTTTGATGAGTATGCCGTGCTCGGCGCCGCGGCCGGTGCCGACCATGATGGCGGTGGGCGTGGCCAGGCCGAGCGCGCACGGGCAGGCGATGATCAACACTGCGACCGCATTCACCATGGCCGTCGAAAACGGCGCCAGCGCGATCCACACCACGAAAGTGACGGCCGCGGCGGCCAGCACGCCGAGCGTGAAGTAGCCGCTCACCACGTCCGCCAGGCGCGCGACGGGGGCGCGCGCGCCTTGCGCCTGGCGCACCATTTCGATCATCCGGCGCAGCACGGTGCCGCTGCCCACTTGCGTGGCCGTGAAGCGGAAACTGCCGGAGCGATTGAAGGCGCCGGCGAAGACCGCGCCGCCGGGGCCCTTCTCGACCGGCATGCTTTCGCCGGTGAGCATGGATTCGTCGATGGCCGATTCGCCCGCCACGATCTTGCCATCCACCGGAATGCGTTCGCCCGGCCTTACGACGACCGTATCGCCCAGGCGCACCTCGGCCAACGCGACCTCGACTTCCGCGCCATCGCGCAGCACGCGCGCGTGGGGCGGTTCCAGATCCATCAGGCCGCGAATAGCCGCGCCGGCTTTGGCGCGAGCGCGCGCTTCCAGCAGACGGCCGGTGAGGATGAGCGCGACGATGGCGGCGGCGGCTTCGAAATAGACTTCGTGGCCGCCGCGCGCGGTTTCGTAGATCGAGTACACAAACGCCGTGCCGGTGCCGAGCGCAATCAGCGAATTCATATTGGCGGAGCGGTGGCGCAGCGCGGTCCACGCCGCGACGTAGAATCCGGCGCCCGAATAGAGCACCACTGGCAGCGACAGCGCCAGTTGCACCCAGGGCCAGCGGTGCATCATCCCCAATGCAACCACCGGCAGCGCGAAGCAGACGGCGACGATCAGCTTCCTGCGGTAAAGCGTCTCAACCGGCGGGCGGGCGGCGCCATCGGGCACGCTGTAGCCGAGTTCTTCAATAGCGTTGACGAAATCGCGCACATGGGCGCGCGCCGGATCGTACTCGACCGTGGCCGTCTCGGTGGCCAGATTGACGCTGGCCCGCGCTACGCCGGGAGTGGCGGCCAAGGCAAGCTCAATCGAGCGGGCGCACGCGGCGCAGGTCATACCGCCTACGGCCAGGTCGATACGTTCTGGCGCGACGGCGCTCATGCGGCAACTTCATAGCCGAGCTGGCGGATGGCGCCTGCCAGCGTTTCCGGGCTCACGCGCGCCGGGTCGTACTCGACCTCCGCACTGGCGGCGCCGAGGTCCACGCTCGCCTTGCCGACGCCCGGCGTGGCGGCTAGTTTGCGCTCGACGCCACGCGCGCAGTTGGCGCAGGTCATGCCATGGACGGAGAATTTCACTGTCGAATGGGCCATACTCTATATGATGCGCTTTTGGCTGCCTTCGTCACAGGGGGTGTTGTGACATTCGCGGATCTGGGGTTGGCGCGCCGCATCGAGGGCGCCCATGCGGCCCAGTCGCTCGGCTGCGCGCCCAGCGACGCGGCCGCGCTCGAGGTCGGCGGTGGTGGCGCCGTCTTCGCCGGCGTCGATTCGCCGCTCACGCAAGCAGCCGGGCTCGGCTTGAACGGCCCGGTGAGCGATGCCGAACTGGACGAGGTGGAAGGCTTCTTCCGCAGCCGCGGCGCGCGCACGGTCATCGAAGTCTGCCCGCTGGCGGACCCCCGTTTCATTGAGATGTTGAGCGAGCGCGGCTACCGCGTGTCCCAGTTCGACAACGTGCTGGCGCGCAGCCTGACCGGAGTCGAAATCGTGATCACGCCGCGGGTGCGCCGGGCGACGCCCGACGAAAGCGACTTGTGGGCGCACACGGTGGGCCGTGGCTTCTTCGAGCGCACCGAATTGACCGCTGAGGAGATGGACGTGGGCCGCTGGGTCTTCGGCATGGCGGGCGCGATGTGCTATCTGGCCAGCGCGGATGGTGGCACGCAGGCCGGCGGAGCCGCGCTGGCCATCCGCGAGGGTCTGGCGATGTTGTTTGCCGATGGCGTGGCCCGCCCGTATCGCCGGCAGCGACTGCACCAGGAGTTGATTGCGGCGCGCCTCAATGAGGCGCTGGCGCAGGGCTGTGACTTCGCAGCCGCCGCCACCGCTCCGGCCAGCGCGTCCCAGCGCAATTTCGAACGCCTCGGTTTTCAGGTGGTCTACACCAGGGTGACACTGAGCCGGTAGGTTGGGCGTTGCCCGCCGTGGCACAGGCAGTCTTGCGTGCAGGGTCTATGCAAAACCCCGAGTGAGCTCGTCAGGAGTCCGCTCCCACGGATATCGCCAGGGAAAACTGACCAGCCGAAGCGAATCTCCCCTTCGGGCGGCGCCTTTGCCGCGCTTATGGGGCTTGCGGCCAAGTTCGCCGGCAGATTCCGCGGACGGGACTTCCGGGCCCTCTCGCCGGACCAGATGAGCGAGATGGGCGTTTCCCGTCAACTTGGCGGGACAGGAACGCCAAGGGTGGTGGAATCCCGAACGACCTTTCTCCGAGTGGGCGCCGATGCGCTCATAGGCATTGCGATAGAACCCCTCGACCACCCTTGGAGCGGGCCGGTTATATCTCCTTGCTAAAACTGTGACCAGTTGCGGTGTGCTTCTGGGTCTCCTAAACTTGCAACGATGCCACCCCCAGACAAACCCCCAGAAGGAACATCAGATGAGCCCACGCGTCCGTTGGCACATCGCGGAATGCCTGCCTTTTCGATCGACTGGTACTCGCCCAATCCAGCGCTCGATGAGGTTTATCCGCCTGCCGTTCGAAGAGTAAACCGTCGAGCATTGCGAATGGACCCGCGATTCTTGAGCCTCACTCAGCAGCGATACGTTCCTGGCCCAGACGTCGTAGACCGCCCTCGGATTGCATTGGTTCAGTTTGATCTGGAGGAATTGATCCGTCAGATTTCCGTCGATTCGAAAATACTGCAGCAGATTAGCCCTGATAAGTTTGAGGACGCGATACAGAACCGGCTCGAGGCCATGGGCCTTTCGGTGCAGAGAACTGGGAATACAAATAGAAAGGATGGTGGAATCGATTTTGTGTTTTTTTCCAAGGCGGGTGCCTCCTTCCCTTTCCTCGGAGCGGTTCAGGCGAAGCACCACCGCGGGCGCGCGGTCAAGACTGGAGCTGCAGACGTGCGCGATTTTGTCGGAGCGATGGCTTGCTCCTATTTTCAGACTGGTCTCTTGGTAACGAATACGACTTTTTCACCGGACGCTCAGTGGTTCGCAAAAAAGCATGAGCCAAAGGTCCGATTAAGGGACTTCAACGATTTAGTGCGCTGGTTCGCCGGCAACTTCGATGCGGAAGCCGAATGGCGCGAAATTCCGGCTAGGATTGAGCTTTGCCCGGGGTACTTCATTGATCTGAACATTCCAGGCCGCGAGCAAGGAAGCTAGCGAATACAGGTGGGTCTTCGCGGACGGACAGGGATTTGCGTGAATTACGTGCCGCTCGGAGAAACTCTGCATCCTGATTAGACCCGTGCACGGCGGTCACATGGTCGTGTCGTCGCCGACCCGTTGATTGTCCCGATGCGGCGTTCTGGGAGATTGCTTCCCAGACGTCCCGGTCGAGTCCACCGGCTGCGGAGGTAGCGCCAAGGGGAGGCTGGAATTTGGGGTTTTTGACGAATGTGCGGGCCGCCTCCGGTGCGCATTCGGTGCCACACTGAAAGGGTAATGATCGAAACCTTGCCGGCATTTGAGATGACGGTGGCGGTTGCGCCGGGAGACATCGACGAACTGGACCACGTCAACAACGTAATCTATCTGCGCTGGGTACAGGATGTGGCGGTGGCGCATTGGACATCGTTCGCGCCGGCGGCCGAACTGGAGCGGCTGGTGTGGGTGGTGCTACGGCACGAGATCGATTATAAGCAGCCGGCGCGACTGGGCGACCGGATCGTCGCGCGGACCTGGGTGGGGCACGCGACGCGCGTCCGCTTTGAACGACACACCGAACTGTTGCGCGAGGCGGATGGCGTGCTGCTGGCGAAGGCGCTGACCATATGGTGTCCGCTCGATCGGATCACCGGCAGACCAGCCGCCGTGGGCGCCGAAGCGCGGGCGCGGTTCTCGGTGGCGGCGGCGCCCGATGCCAGCGAGCGTTAAGCGCCTGTCACGGATTCAGCCTGCCGGACCGGTGTGGCTGTTGCACACCGACGCTTGCCGCGTCGGTCATCCCGCCGGTGCCGGGTTCTCCACGGCGGAACGTCTGTCGAGAAGAGATTCCGAACTCCTGAGGTCGGCGGGCGTTTTCCATGCGCCGAGGAAACTGGGTTGACCTATTTGACCGGGGATCGCGAGCGGAAGCTCAAGTAGGACAGACGATCGGTCTCCGTCGTCTGTCAAGGGGCCGGGCTTGGGTGACGGGCTGACAGACCACGAAAGACGACCGGTCTCCGTCGTCCGTCGAGGCGCTGGGCTTGGGTGACGGGCTGACAGACCACGAAAGACGATGGTTTCCGTCGTCTGTCAAGGCGCCGGGCTTGGGTGACGGGCTGACAGACCACGAAAGACGATGGTCTCCGTCGTCCGTCGAGGCGCCGGGCTTGGGTGACGGGCTGACAGACCACGAAAGACGATGGTCTCCGTCGTCCGTCGAGGCGCCGGGCTTGGGTCACGGGCTGACAGACCACGAAAGACGATGGTCTGTCCTACCTCGGACCGGGGCGATCTGGCGCAACGCTGATTTGACCACCTCAGGAGTTCGGAGTCTCGCTGCGGCACGCAGAAGCGTACGCTACGGCGGCAATCCGGATTCGTCGCGAGCCGGCACAACGACGGGCAAGCTAAAGCATGCCCCACCAGAGCGGTGATTCGGCTATAGCTTTTTTTTCGATACGAGCCTTTCCAAGTCCAACAAATGTAGTGGCATAAACGTCTTCTTAGACCACCGGCAGGCGTCCGAGAATTCGACCCCCACGAAGAAGCCGATTTCCCTGTAGACGCAGTAGCGCACGACTCCCGAGAAACTCTGTTTCGGGGAATCCCACTCGACTTTGGTGCCCAACGGAACCGGGTTTTCCAGTTGCAGGCACGCTCCATAGACGGAGATGTCCTCGAGCAGTGCCGTGACCCGCTGCGGTTGTCTTCGTTCGTCCTCCCAGCGCAACTCGACCATGTCTGCGCATAACATCCGGGGTACTCTACGCTGATCCTGCATACACCCCACATATCGGCGGCTACCGCCCATTACTTTACAGGCAGTACTGCCCGCCAACGCGCAGCAATTCTCCCGCCAGCGGGCCGGCGGCTCAAACTGCTACAATCCCCTGGTAAGGGCTGGTCCGCTCGCTACCCTTCTTTACCGTGCTGCGCAGGGTCTTCAAGGCATTCCAATATCGCGACTTCCGCCTGATGTGGGTGGGTGCCTGCACGTCCAGCATAGGGACCTGGATGCAGATCGTGGCGCAGGCTTGGCTGGTTTACGACCTGTCGAAATCCGGTTTCATGCTGGGGCTCGACATGTTTCTGGGCGGCATCCCGCTGTTTCTGTTCTCGCTGTTCGGCGGCGTGCTGGCCGACCGCATTGATCGCCGGCGCGTGCTGCTGGCCTCGCAGTACGTGCAGATGTCCTCCGCCTTCACGCTCACCGCGCTGGTCCTGTTGCACCAGGTGCATATCTGGCACATCCTCGGCCTATCCTTTGTGTCCGGCTGCGCGCAGGCGTTCGGCAGTCCGGCCTACCTGGCGCTGATTCCGACGCTGGTAAAGAAGGAAGACATGCCGAACGCGATTGCGCTGAATTCCATCCAGTTCAATACGGCGACCGTGATCGGCCCCATGCTGGGCGGCGTCGCGATGTTGAAACTGGGCAATGCGTGGTGCTTCGGCCTGAATGGGCTTTCCTTCCTGGCGCCGATTCTTTCGCTCAGCATGTTGCACATGCGGATCATCCCGGAGAAGACCACCGAAAGCGTGATCGACAGCATGAAGGAAGGCTTCCGCTTCATTCATCGCCACGCCGCGATGGAGGCGCTGATGGTGCTGGCGTTCGCCATGACGGCGCTGGGCGTGCCGGCGCGTACGTTCCTGCCGATCATCGCCAAGCAGGTTTTTCACGGCGGGCCGGGAATCTACACCGGTTTTCTTTCGATCGCCGGAGTCGGCTCGGTGTTGGGCGCGCTGGCCGTGGCCGGGCTGGGCAATGTGGCGCACAAGGGGAGGATCGCGCTGGCGATGCTGATCCTGATGGGTGCCGTCATCACCGGCTTTGCACTCTCGCGCTCGCTGCCGCTATCCTTCGCCCTGTTCTTCGTCAACGGCGCGCTGATGGTGGGCGTTTTCTCGATGGTCAACTCGCTGGTGCAATTGATTACGACGAATGAAATGCGCGGGCGGGTGATGAGCGTGTACAGCTTCGCCTTTCGCGGCGGCATGCCGATGGGAAACCTGGTGGCGGGTTGGCTCGTCCCTATCTATACGGCTCCCGCCGTTTTGGCCGTGAACGGCGTGCTGCTGGCGGCGCTCGGATTGTATTTTCTGCTGGTGCATCGCCGGGTAGCGGCGTTGTGACGATTTCGAGATACCTATGATTTTGCATCTGCTGATGGCTGGCTTTCTGGCCGGGACGCTGTCGCCGCTCGAAACGGCGCGCGACGCGCAGGATCGGGCCGCTATGGCGCGGCTGGTCAACGAGGCTGCCACGGCTGCCGCCAAGGCGCCGAACGATGCCGCCGCGCAGCACCGCATGGCGCTGGCGTCCTCCTATCTCGCCGAAGTGGAAATCGAGACGCACGACAAGAAGGCCGCGCACGAGGCCGCCGTCCGCGGCATTCAGGCTGCCGAGCGGGCGGTCGCCTTGCAGCCGAACGACGCGGAAGGTTACCGCATTCTGGGCACCCTCTGCGGCCAGGCCATCACCGACATACTGAGCGGCTTGAATTACGGGCCGCGCGCGAAGGACGCCATCAACAAGGCCGTCTCGCTGATGCCGAAATCGTCGCCGGTATGGGTGGCGCGCGGCGTGGGCAATTACTATATGCCGGCACAGTTCGGCGGCGGGGCCGCGCAGGCCGTGGCCGATTTCCGCAAGGCGCTCGAGCTCGATGGGAATAACGCCGAAGCCTGGCTGTGGCTCGGCATCGCGTTGCGCAAACAGAACCAGGACGGCGAAGCGCGGAAGGCGTTCGGCAAGGCGCTCGAGCTCGATCCGAACCGCGTCTGGGTGCGACAGCAGTTCGACAAGACTCCGGCCAAATGACGCGGTTTCAAGCGGCCGCCGCGGCGTTGGCGCTCGCTCTGGCGAGCTACTTCCTGTTTCCCGGCCACACCTGGCTGCAGCAGGACTCGCAGATCTGGACGGCCATGCTGGAGCATCTGCGCGATCCGGCCGTGCTGCGCAACGACGTTCTGGTGGGGCAGCCGCACGTGGGCTTCACATTCTACGACAAGGTCGCGATCGGGCTGCGGAGCTTCACGCGCCTGGGTTTCCACGAGGTGCTGGCTTTCCAGCAGATTCTCTTTCGCGCGATTGGAATTTGGGGATTGATCCTGATGGCGACGGCGGCCGGGCTGGAGCTGGCGCCGGCGGTGCTGGTGGCGGCNNCGTTTCTCTATCATCCACCGACCGCGCTCGGGTTTCTGGCCGTGTTCGCCGTCGTGACGTTTCGCCGGCGCCAGTGGCGCGCGTGGGTTCCGCTGGTGCTGGCGGCGGCGCTGCTCTATGTTTCCGCACTGCACCAGAACGGCGCCGCGCAGCAGCCCTTCTGGGGACGCATCGGCGCGGCGCAGGAGCACTTACAACGCCTGCGCGCGGCTTATAACTGGCTGTCCTTGTGGCCGCGGCGCTATATCGTTCATCATGTGATTCTCGCCGCTGCACTGGCCGGCGCGTGGTGGCGCGTGCGCGGGCGCATTCCCGCCGAATTGCGCGCGTTCGTGCTGGGGCTGCCGCTGCTGGGCCTGGCTGCGATGCCGCTTTCCCTGCTGCTGCTCGATCGCGCGCGTTGGGTGTTGATGCCGCAGATCCAGCCCATGCGCCAGTTGTTGTTCGTCGCTTTGATGATGACGTTCGTGGCGGCCGTCGCCGGCGCGCACGCGGCGCGTGAGCGGAAGTGGTGGGAGGCGGCGGCCTGGTTCGCCGTGGCGTGCTGGTTGCCGCTGCAGCCGGTGGTCACCGATCCGTATCAATTGCGGCGGGTCGCAGTGCTGGTGCTGGTGGCCGCGATCGCGGTGGCGGCGGTGCGCTTTCGAGTCGCCCCGCTGGCCGGCGCCGCGGCACTGGTGCTCATCCCCGTCGCCGGCGGCGTCGTCAACAACCCACGTCTTGCAACGCCCGAACTGCGCCAGGTCTCCGATTGGGCGGCGCACTGCACGCCGCGGCGCTCGGTCTTTCTATTTCCCGATGCCGGGCGTTCGCTCGCACCCGGCGTCTTCCGCTGCGAAGCGTTGCGCGCCGTCTATGTCGATTGGAAAGGCGGCGGGCAAGTCAATTTCAACCGCGAGTTCGGCGAAGAATGGTGGCGCCGCTGGAACGAGACCATGGCTCCCGGCTTCCACGAGACTGACATGCCTAAGTACGCCGCCGCCGGCGTCGACTATGTCGTGCTGCAACCGCAACACCGCCTGGCCGAGCCGCCGCTGTTTGGGAATGCGGGGTATCTCGTGTATAAGTTGGCGAGATAAGTCGCCACACGCCCAGTAACCATCAATGAAGCCGTTCGCGTTTCGCCATTTCCCGGCAAAGACGGAGCGGACGGCCGGGCTATGCCCCGCCGCCCAAGACCTTATACAGGGTGACCAGATTACTCAGCCGCGCCAGCCGGAGATTCACCAGCGTTTGCTGGCCGCCGTAGAGCGACCGCTGGGTCACCAGGACGTTGAGGTAATTGTCGAGCCCCGCCTTGTAGCGGGCGTCGGTAAGCCGGTAGGTCCGCTCCAGCGTCTCGACCAGGCCCTGTTGAATCTGCTGTTGCTCGAGCAGCCGGCTGCGTTGACCGAGAGAGTCGCTGACCTCCCGGAAGGCCGTCTGCACGGCCAAGTCGTACTCGGCCACGAGCGTGTCGCGCTCGACCTCGGCGATCTTGTAGTTCTCGCGCCGCACGCCGGCGTCGAAGATCGGCAAGGTGACCTGAGGAGCGAACTCCCAGGTCCGGGCCCGCAGCGAGAACAACTGCTGCAGCGCTCCGCTGAGGAACCCGCCGCCGCCGGTCAAGGTGATCCTGGGGAAGAAGTCGGCGCGGGCGGCGGCGATGTTGGCATAGGCGGCCTTCAACTGATGCTCCGCCTGCAGGATGTCCGGCCGGCGTAGCAGAACCTCGGAAGGCACTCCGGCGGAGACGTCCCGCAGGATCTCGCCCGAGCCCAGTTCGGCCGGCAGCAGTTCCGCCGGTACGGACGCTCCCACCAGAAGATCCAGCGCGTTTTCGTCCAGCGCGATCTGGCCCGTGTATCGAGCGATGTCCAAATCCGCCGCCTGTACCTGGCTGCGGGACTCGGCCACGTCCAGATCGGACCGGATACCCCGCTCGCTACTGGCGCGAATCATCTCGAAGGTCCCCTTTTGCGCGTCGAGCGTCGCCTGGGCCAGGCGCAGGCTTTCGCGGTCGCCGGCCAGATTCAGGTAGCTGGCGCCCACCGCGGATACGAGAGCGATTTGGGTAGCGGCCTTGCCCTGCTCGGTTGCCAGGTACTGTTCGAGGGCCTCCAGCTTGAGGCTGCGGATGCGGCCGAACAGATCCACCTCCCAGGAAGCCGCCTCGACACCCACGCGATTGGTGTCGGAGGTGCTGGGTTTCCCATTGTTCGCCATGTCGCCCGGCAGACGGTAGGCGTCCGCGCTGGCGCCCAGCGTGACGGTGGGGAACTGCTGAGCCCTTGCAAGCCCGTACTGGGCGCGGGCCTTCTCGATGTTGAGGGCTGCGATGCGCAGGTCGCGATTATTGTCGAGCGCCAGTTGGATCACCTGTCGCAGTCTCGAGTCGGTGAAGAACTCCTGCCACTTGAGGCTGACCGCGGCAGGGGCGCCGGCCGTAGCCTGCGCCTCCTGCGGGGAAAGATTCGCGTGCCACTCGGGCGGCGCGGGAGTCTTCGGTTGCGCGTAGGACTGCTTCCGCGGAACGTGGCAACCGGCCAGCGCCCAGCACACCGCCAACGCCAGAACGAAGACAAAGAGACGTTTTCTCATGTTACCGGCCCTCCGGCGCAGCCGCGGATGCGGCGAAAGAATCGGCCGGCGGAGGCGAGGACCGGCGGCTGAAGAACTGCGAGATCAGAACGAAGAACATGGGAATGAAGATCAGGTCGATGAAGGTCGCCGACAGCATTCCGCCGGTGACCGCGGTTCCGATGCCCTTCATCGCGCCGGCCCCCGCGCCGCTGGCCAGGGCCAGCGGCAAAGTGCCGAAGAAGAACGCGAGCGAGGTCATCATCACCGGGCGGAAGCGGATGCGCACGGCCGCCAGCGTCGCCGGGATCAGTCCGTCGCCCTGCCGCATCTGCTCCTTGATGAACTGGATGATGAGGATGGCGTTCTTGGTGGACAGCCCCAGGGTGGTGAGGAAGCCGATCTGGAAGTACACATCGTTGCTCATGCCGCGAGACGTGGTGGCCACCAGCGCGCCCAACACGCCCAGCGGCAGCATCAGCAGATTGACGAAGGGAATCGCCCAGCTTTCGTACAGCGCCGCCACGCACAGGAAGATGACCAGGATAGAAAATGCATAGAGCAGCGGCCCCTGCGAGGTGGCCATGCGCTCCTGGTAGGAGAGCCCGTTCCAGTCCAGGCGGACGCCCTTGGGCAGCTTGTTCACCAGTTCTTCCATCGCCTGCATGGCTTCTCCCGAACTCCGGCCCGGAGCCGGTTCGCCCTGGATGTTGAGCGAGGGGAATCCGTTAAACCGCTCGAGGCGCGGAGAACCGGATGTCCAGCGGCCGGAGGCGATCGACGAATACGGAACCATCTTGTTCACGCCGTTGCGCATGTAGAGCCGGTCCAAATCGGCGGGCAACATGCGGAAGGGCGCGTCGGCCTCCAGGTAAACGCGCTTCACGCGGCCGCCCTGGACGAAGTCGTTCACGTAACTGCCGCCGAAGGCGGCGGAGATATTGTCGTGGATGGTGGAGAGCGGCACGCCCAGCGCGCCCGCCTTCTCCCAATCCACGTCGGCGCGGAATTGCGGCACATCCTCGAGGCCGTTCGGCCGCACCCTCACCAGGCGCGGATCCCTGGCCGCCATGCCGAGCAACTGGTTGCGCACGGTCATCAGCCGGTCGTGTCCGAGGTTGGCGAAGTCGACCAGTTCGGAATCGAAGCCGGCCACCATCCCCAATTCGATGATGGATGGAGGCGGCGCGGCCAGCACCCTGGCATTGCGCATCCGCGCGAAGGCCATCATCACGCGTCCGGCAACCGCCTTGGCCGACAAATCCGGCCTCTCGCGCTCGGCCCAGTCCTTCAGCCGCACGAAAACCATGCACTGATTCTGTGCCGTACCGGCCATGCCGGCGCCGACCATCAGCATGGAGGATTGCACCGCCTCCCGCTCATGCGCCATGTAATAAGCCTGGACCTGTTGCGCTACCGCGCGGCTCTGTTCGGTCGTCGAGCCCGTCGGCAGCGTGATCATGGTTATGAGCGAGCCCTGGTCCTCGTCCGGCAGGAAGCCGGTGGGCATGCGCAGGAACAGCACGCCCACCGCCACCAGGATCAGCACGTACACGACGACATAGCGCAGCTTGTGCGCGATCGAATGGCCGACCACCCGCACGTAGCGGGCTCTCACCCAGTTGAACGCGCGCTCGAATCCCATCAGCAACGGGCGCAGGAAGAAGACCGAGTTCTCGGCGCTTTCGTGGCCGGCCGGAACCGGCTTGAGCAGCGACGCGCACAGCACCGGCGTCAGGATCAACGCCACCACCACGGAAAGCAGCATGGCGGAGATGATCGTAACCGAGAACTGGCGGTAGATGATGCCCGTGGAACCGGCGAAGAACGCCATCGGGCCGAACACGGCGGAGAGCACCAGGGCGATGCCGATCAGCGCGCTGGTGATCTGCTCCATCGACTTGGCCGTGGCCTCGCGCGGCGATAAGCCTTCCTCGCTCATCACGCGTTCCACGTTCTCCACCACCACGATGGCATCGTCCACCAACAGCCCGATCGCCAGCACCATCGCGAACATGGTCAGCATGTTGATGGAGTAGCCGAAGGCGCCCAGCACGCCGAACGTCCCCAGCAGCACCACCGGCACCGCGATGGTGGGCACCAGGGTGGCGCGGATGTTGCCCATGAACAGCCACATGATCAGGAAGACCAGGACGATGGCTTCGATCAGCGTCTTCACCACTTCGTGAATGGCGACCTCGGTGAACGGCGTGGTGTCCACCGGGTAGACCACCTTCATCCCGTGCGGGAAGTAGCGGCTCATCTCGTCCACCTTGGCGCGGATGTTGCGGGCGGTATCGAGCGCGTTGGCGCCGGTCACCTGCCGGATCGCCATCATGGCCGACGGTTTGCCGTTGTAGTAGGACTCGATATCGTAGTTCTCCGCCCCCATCTCGGTGCGCGCGACATCGCGGACGCGAATCACCGAACCGTCGCTGTTGGTGCGGATCGGGATGGCCCCGAATTGTTCGGGAGTCTTGAGCAGGTCCTGTACGATGATGGCGGCGTTCAACCGCTGCCCGTCCACCGCCGGGTTGCCGCCGAACTGGCCGGCCGACACCTGCACGTTATACGAACGGACGGCGGACGCCACATCGTCCACCGTCATCTGGTAGTTTGTCAGACGGTCCGGGTCCAGCCAGATGCGCATCGCATACTGGCTGCCGAAGGAGGAGACTTCGCCCACACCGGGGACGCGCGAGACCACCTTTTCGAGATTCGATTGCGCGTAATCGCGCAGGTCGGCGCCGTCCATGCTGCCGTCCTCGGAGATCAGCCCGAGGATGATCAGGTAATTGCGCGTCGACTTGCTGACCGTGAGGCCGTAGCGCTGCACCACTTCGGGCAGGCTGGCGGTGGCCAGTTGGAGTTTGTTCTGCACCTGCGCCCACGCCAGATCCGGGTCGGTGCCCGGCTTGAAGGTCAGTTCGACGCGAGCCGCGCCGGAGGAATCGCTGGTGGCCGACAGGTAGAGCAGACTGTCGAAACCCGTCATCTTCTGCTCGATGATCTGGGTGACCGTGTTCTCCACGGTCTCGGCGGACGCGCCGGGGTACTCCGCGGTGATGGAGATCGAAGGCGGTGCGATGGGCGGATACTGGGAAATCGGCAGCATGTGGATGGCAAGACCGCCCAGCACCATGATGCCGATTGCGATCACCCACGCAAAGACGGGGCGATCCAGGAAGAATCTAGACATGGCCCCCCGCCTTCTGCCGGCTCCCGTCGCCCGGCGCGCCCGGTTGCGAACCGGGAACGGGGCTGGCGCCGGCGGCGGACGGAACCGCGCGCACGGCCTGGCCCTGCCGGCACGAGTCGCAGCCTTCCAGCACCACGCGGTCGCCGGCCGAAAGGCCGCCGATCACCAGCCAACGGTCGCCGATCGCGCGGTCGAGTTGCAGGGGCCGGTTCTGCACTTTGCCGTCGCCGCCCACAACCCAGGCGTACGGGTCGCCCTTCAGGTCGCGCTTCACGCTTTGCTGCGGCACCAGGAGCGCGTTCTTGCGCAACCCGTCTTCCACCACCGCCCGAACGTACATGCCGGGCAGCAGCACTTCCTGAGGGTTGGGGAACACCAGCCGCAAGCTCACCGCGCCGGTGCTGGCATCGACGTTGACATCGCGGAATTGCAGGGTTCCGGCGATGGGATAGGCGGACCCGTCTTCGAGCACGAGTTTCACCTTGCGACGGTGGGAACCGTCCGGCTGCAGTTCTCCCGTCTCCAGATTGTGCCGCAGGCGCAGCAGATCGGCATTGGCTTGCACCACATCCACGTAGATGGGGTCGATCTGTTGCACCACCGCGAGCGGCGTGGCCTGGTAGGCCGTCGCCAACGCGCCCACCGTGATGGTCGATTTCCCGATGCGGCCCGGAATAGGCGCCTTGATGGGAGTGTAGGAGAGATTGATGCGGGCGGTTTCCTGCGCCGCGCGGCTGGTCTCGATGGCCGCCTGACGCGCCGTCACGGTCGCCTTCGCCTGCGCCAGCGCGGCCGCGGCATCGTCGTAATCCTGCTGGCCCACCGCGTGGATCGCGACCAGGTCTTTATAGCGGTCTACCCGCGACTGCAGAGAAGGCAGATTCGCTTCCGCGACGCCGAGGTCCGCTTCCGCCGTAGCCAGACCGGCCTTGGCCTGGGTGAGGGCAGTCTCGTAGGGAGCGGGATCGATGCGGTACAGAATGTCCCCGGCGCGCACGTGGGCACCCTCCTCGAACAGCCGGCTCTGAACGATCCCGTTTACCTGCGGCCGGATCTCGGCGGTCAGATACGCCGCGGTGCGTCCCGGAAGTTCGGTCGAGAGGACCAGCGGTTCGGCGCTGAGGGTAACAAAGGCCACCTCGGGAGGACCGCCGGGCGGAGGGGCCGCCGCCTGCGGCTTACAGCCAATGAGAGGCCCGCTTGCCGTAGCAAGCAATATCATGGCCGGGTTAGCAAACCACTTGCGTGTTAGCATGACGCCAATCAGTTCCTTTTGCGTTTTTTCGTAATGCATAGCATCCGCCGCTCCGCGTCGTCGGGATTCAAATCCCCCGTCTCCGCGGGAGGCGGCCAAGCGAGGTCATGGGTGATGGTGGCTTGCGCGATCTCGCTCATCACGCGAGCCACGTTCTTGCGCGCCGCCGGGCTGAGCGGCTGCAGTATCCGCCCGATCAGCTCAACGCGTCTTTGAAAGAAACCCCGCCGGTGCGCTCTGGCTTCCTCGGTCAGTTCCATCAGAACCAGCCTGCGGTCGTATTCCGGCCGGCACCTCAGGGCGATTCCCTTTTTCACCAGCCGGTCCGCAATGTGGGTGGCGGTAGGCATGGAAACGCCCAACGCCCCCGCCAAACCGCGCATGGCGATGTGTCCCGACTCCGGAATCAGCTTGAGCGCGCGCACTTCGGAGATCGTTAAGGGGACTTCGCGTTCCAGTCCCGCCGTGTGCGCGCCCAGCATGTAATCGAAAATCTGTTCGACGGTGGAGACGACCTGGGCCGCAAGTCGAGATAGTTCATCCGAGTGAATAGTTGCACGCATGCAATTATTTCCATGATCGCAGTATCTCGACCGCCGTGTCAATGGAGTACGGTGGAAAACCGGGAAAGCTAAGGCATGCCCTACCAAAATGGCGTGCGCGCACGTGCGGCAAGCGCCGGCATTCCTGCCGGCGGGCAGGGTCCGGAAGAAGCGGCGGACCGATTTGGCCTTTCACTCAGAACGTATACAGCAGCGTGCCGGGCGACGGTTCGGCGGGGGCGCCGGCGGTGACGGCGGCTTCGCCTTCGGGGCCGACGGCTTCGGCGGCGACCACGCGGTAGAAGATGCCAGTATCGCCCAAGTAGACTTCGAGCTCGGACGGGCGCGGCAGGGAGCCCTGAATCAGGGCTTCCGAGAGCGGATCCTCGATATACTTCTGCAACGCGCGGCGCAGCGGACGGGCGCCATAGCTGCGGTCGCCGCAGGTCTTTTCGAGGATGTACTTGGCGGCTTCGGGCGTGAGGCGAAGCTTCACCTGCTTGGCCACCAGGTTCACGTTGATCTGCTCGACCATCAGGTCGATGATTTGAATCAGGTCCGGATCGGTGAGCGAGGTGAACAGGATCACTTCGTCCAGGCGGTTGAGGAACTCGGGATTGAACGCCTTCTTAACCTCGGCGCGCACCATGTCCTCGGCCTTCGACGGCATGCCTTCGCCGACGGGAGCGGAGAAGCCCAGGTTGCTGCGCTTTTCGAGGAAGCGCGCACCTAGGTTCGAGGTCATGATGATGATCGTGTTCTTGAAATCGACCTGGTTGCCNNCTCGATCTCGTCGAGCAGGATGATCGAGTACGGATTGCGCTTCACGCGTTCGGTGAGTTGTCCGCCCTCTTCGTAGCCGACGTATCCGGGAGGCGAACCGATCAGCTTCGAAACCGAGTGTTTCTCCATGTACTCGGACATGTCGAAGCGAACGAGGGTCTTTTCGCTGCCGAACAGGAACGCGGCCAGGGCGCGCGCCACTTCGGTCTTGCCGACGCCGGTGGGGCCGAGGAAGAGGAACGAACCGGCCGGCCGGGCGCTGGCTTTCAAACCGGCGCGCGAACGGCGGATGGCGCGGGCCAGCGCGGAGATGGCTTTCTCCTGGCTGATGATGCGCTTGTGCAGTTCGTCCTCGATGCGCAGCAGCTTGGCGATTTCCTCTTCCTTGATCGAAGTCATCGGCACGCCGGTCCAGCGCGCCACCACGTCTTCGATATCGTCCTTGGTGACGCAGCCGGTGGAGGAATCGTCGAGATTGAACTTCTCGCGGAGCTGGCGCATGTTCTCGCGCTCCTTGCGTTCCTCGTCGGAATAGAAGCGCGCCTTCTCGAATTCGTGATTGGCGATGGCGTTCTCCATCCGGTGGACGATGAACTTGATGCGCTTCTGAATCTCGGCCAGTTCGGCGGGGAGCGTGGTCTGGCGCAGCTTGACGCGGGCGCCGGCTTCGTCGATCAGGTCGATGGCCTTNNCTTGATGCCGAACAGGATCTTGACCGCGTCGGCCTCATTGGGCGGAGCGACCTTGACCGCCTGGAAGCGCCGTTCGAGCGAGCGATCCTTTTCAATCGACTTGCGGAACTCGGCCGGCGTG
>PMKM01000111.1:0-361 GCA_003157745.1 Bryobacterales bacterium
CTTCTTCGCGGTCATGATCATCCCGGACGCGGCGCGCCAGGGCTTCCTCGATAACCTGATCGGCGGCCTGTCGATGTTCCTGGTGGGCCCGGTTTCGGTGCGCCTGCTCTTTCATGGCTTCGTGGTGCTGGTGGGTACGCTGATTCTCGCCGGGGCCGTCAACACCGCCATCATCGGCTCGAACGGCGTCCTCAACCGCGTGGCCGAGGATGGCNNGCACAAGAAGTTCGGCACCACCTCGCGCCTCATCAACGTGATCGTGATCCTGCAATTGATCACCATCGTCATAAGTCGCGGCGATGTCAACATGCTCGGCGAAGCCTACGCCTTCGGTGTCGTGTGGAGCTTCGCCATGAAGGCG
>PMKM01000111.1:391-52205 GCA_003157745.1 Bryobacterales bacterium
GAAGGTGGCGACCATCTCCGGCGTCAGCTTTACCATCGCTTTCTTCATCGTCTTCGAGCTGTCCGATATCTACAACCGGAAACGCAAGGCGGCGCACGGCGAGGAGATGGAAAAATTCCGTCTGGACACGCGCGACGATTTGAGCTTCGGATCCTGCGGCGTGCGGCCGGGCAACGTGCTGGTCGCCGTGCGCAATCCCAACCGGTTGCAGCACCTGGCGCGGATTCTCCTGAAGACCGACACGCGCAAGATGGATATCGTGGTGCTTTCCGTGCGCCAGGTCACCCAGGCGGGTTCCGGCGAACACCCGCTCGACACCGATCAGCTTTTCTCCGAAGCCGAAACCAACGTCTTCAGCCACGTCGTGACGCTTGGCGAGAAGGCCGGCAAGCACGTCGAGCTGATGGTCGTTCCGGGCACGGACCCGTATGAAGCCGTCGTGCAGACCGCGGCGCGCCTGCGCAGCTCCCGCATCGTCATGGGTCTCTCGCCCAAACTCACGCCGCCCGAACAAGGCGCGCTGGTGGGCGCTTTCTGGGAGCAGTTGCCCGAACCGCGCCCGTCGCTCTCGCTAGAAATCGTCCTCGAGAACGAAAAGGACGTCGTCTTCTTCAACCTCGGCCCGCACCCGCCGCGCCTCTGGCCGGAGGACGTCGCTCTCGCCCACAAGTTGTGGCTCGAATTAAGCGGCATGGGCCCCGGCTCCAAGCTCCATCACCGCGACGTCATCGGCGTCGCTCTGCGCCGCATGAACGACGAGTTTCATTCCTCCCGCAAGGAAGAAGTCGTGGGCGACGTCCTGCGCGAACTCGGCAACGGCCACTCCGAGGATCACGGCATTAACGGCGCAACGGCGAAATAACCGCAGGCAGCAGGACTGCGCGGACGCGTCACCGCCGTCTTTTCTGTTTCGGCAATGCGCTATCCTGGTAGCACCTAAAAAGGTGCCCTCGGGCGTAGGAGCAAGGCCATGATCGACATCACGAAGGACATCCAGTCGCTGACCGCCTTCCGCCGGCGTTCCGGCGACTTCATGAAACAGCTCAGGAAGAACCGACGTCCCGTGGTGCTTACGGTGAAGGGCAGGGCGGCAGCCATCGTGCAGGACGCCGAAGCCTATCAGCGGTTGCTCGACATCGCCGCCCGCGCCGACGCCGACGAGGGCATCCGTCAGGGCCTGGCAGACGTGAAGCAAGGAAAACTGCGACCGGCGAGGGAGTTTTTCGCGGAATTCGAAGCCGAACATGGCATACGTCGTTGACCTCACCGCCCGCGCCGAGCGGGATCTTGCCCGCCTGTACGCGTATCTCGATGCCGAGCGCTCCGAGGCAGCTCTGGAATGGTATCGCGGCATCAAGGCGGCGATTCTCAGTTTGGAACAACGTCCGAACCGATGCCCGGTCGCACCCGAAAATGAGAAGCTCAGGCACTTGCTGTACGGGAACAAGCCTCATATTTACCGCGCAATCTATCGAGTATTGGACAAAGAGAAGCGGGTCGAAATGCTGCACATCCGTCACGGCGCGCGGCTGCGGTTAAGAATCAAGAACGCGGGAGACTGATTCGACGCCAGCATTTCTGGCAGGCGGGGGAGCCCGCTAACCCGCGGCGTGCTTGCCGGCCAACGCCTCGATCATCGCGCGCAACGCCTGGCCGCGGTGGCTGACCGTGAACTTGCGCCCGCCCTCGACCTCGCCGAAGGTGCAGGCGAAGGGCGGGTAGTAGAATAGCGGATCGTAACCGAACCCGCCGCTACCGCGCGGGGCTTCGAGGATGAGTCCTTCGACGCTGCCCATGTAGACGCCAGAGAGTTCGCCGTTGTCGACCACGGCGATGGCGCAGACGAACCGGGCGCGCCGGTCGGCCACGCCATGCAGCTTTTCGAGCAGCAGGCGATTGTTCGATTCGTCGGTGGCGGCGGGGCCGGAGAAGCGGGCGGAATAGACGCCGGGCGCGCCGCCGAGCGCATCCACCTCCAGGCCGGAATCGTCGGCGAAGAGCAGGCCGGAAGTGTGTGCGCCATAGTGGCGCGCCTTGATCATGGCGTTGGCGGCGAAGGTCGCGCCGTCTTCGACGCAGGGCGGAATATCGCGGAAACCGGGCAGTGGCTCGAGCGTCACGCGGCCGCCGGCGGCGAGCGCGAACTCGCGCGCCTTGCCCGGATTACTGGTGGCGCAAAGCAGGCGGCGCGGCGTCTCGCCGGAGCTCACCAGCGCACCGCGCCCTTCTGCAACTCGACCAGGTCGGCGATGCCGCCGCGAGCGAGCGTCAGCAACCCCGCCATTTGCGCGTCGTCGAAAGGCTTGTGCTCGGCGGTGGCCTGCACTTCAATGAACTTGCCCGCGCCGGTCATCACCACGTTCATGTCGACATCGGCCTGCGAATCCTCTTCGTAGCAGAGATCGAGCAGCGGCTTGCCGCCGAGCAGGCCCACGCTGGTGGCGGCGACGTAATCGCGCACCGGCATCGACTTGAGGACGCCGAATTCGACCAGGCGGTGCAGCGCGATCGCGAGGGCGACGAAGGCGCCGGTGATGGAGGCGGTGCGCGTCCCGCCATCGGCTTGCAGCACGTCGCAATCGAGCATCACCGTGCGCTCGCCGAGCGCCGACATATCCATCACCGAGCGCAGCGAGCGGCCGATCAGGCGTTGAATTTCGTGGGTCCTGCCCGAGGGACGGCCCTTGACCACCTCGCGCGGCGTGCGCTTGGCCGTCGAGCGCGGCAGCATCGAGTACTCGGCCGTCACCCAACCCTTGCCGCTGTTGCGCAGAAACGGCGGGACGGAATCCTCGATCGTGGCGGCGCACAACACTTGCGTGTGGCCCAGTTTCATCAACACGGAGCCTTCCGCCGTCAATAGGAAGCCGCTGACGATTTCCGCCGGACGCATAACGTCGTCGGCGCGATTGTCCATTCGCATTATTGTTGCCCCGAATACTTCAGCATCAGGAATAGCACGACCCCGAGCAGCACCATACCGCCGATGATGATCACCACGCAAGGAAGAGCGCCCTGCGGGACGCCCTTGCGGCCACGCTTGCCGCGGGGCGGCTTGAATTTTCCCATCTATGCGATGGTAGCACCACGCCCTCGCGCGGCCGCTGCTGGTGGCGGCGCTGTCCCTCGTCACTGCTTCACAAATGAGACCCGGCTCATGCGAGGCGCTTCGCGGTTGTCGCGGCGCAGTTTCCGCCGAATGCCTTGCGCGAACCGCCGCATCCAGTCGAAGGTCAGGCTAAACAGAAAGCGCAGCCCCCGAAGCATGTATTTTCCCAGCCACAACATACCCAACCCGGCAGCGGCAAATGCGCTGGCAAGCAGGACCAGGAAGAGGCCCTGATAGAAAGCAGGGAAGTGATCGAGGAACTCACCCACGGGGCCGTTCATCTGGATATAGCCGAGCATGACGAGTCTGTCGTATAGCTGCGGAAACACGATTCGAGTCAGGCCCAGCAACATGGTCGCCGCGCCAACCAGAAGGAAGCTGCCCGCAACCGCGTAGTACGCGACCAGAATGCCTGCCAGCGCACCTAGTAGCCCGGCTAGAATACCGACGCCAGCCGATCCGAGGGGAAGCCCGAACAGCGCAATGAGTATCCCGCCGATCGCATACAGCGGCAGGTTGCCCTGCGTGCCGGAGCGTACCATGGCGCCGGGCAACCGGTCGGACACCACTTCGGCAGGCTCGCCGAAGTTGCGCAGCACGGTGAGTATTCGCACGACGTCGTCGTCGCCGGGCGTGCGCTGGTAAGCCTCGTACAGGTGCGATTCGATCTCGCGCAGAAACTCGTCTTGCTCATTGGCCGGAACCAATCGAAGCTGTAACTTCACGCGTTCCAAATAGTCGCTGGCGATCTTCGCCGCCGCTTCCGGATAATTGTTCATTTCGTCTTACCCCTTTCGTACGGCAAGTTTCTTTCCGGCATCCGCCGAGCGCCCCGGAACCTTCCACTTCTGCTGGACCAGGGAAACCAGGATGTCCAACTCCTGGCTCAGTGAATCGAAGAGCTGCTGGCCGGAAGACGTCAGCGCATAATACTTGCGAGGAGGCCCCTGATCGGATTCCACCCATTCCGAGCGCACCAGGCCGTCCCGGTCCAACCGGGCCAGGATGGGATAGACCGTGCCCTCCTTAAGTGAGATGGAACCGCTTTCGGACAGAACCCTCACCAACGAATAGCCGTAATGGCGCTCATCGTACAAAGCCCCCATCACAGCCAATTCCAGGATTCCCTTCCGTAATTGCGTGATCCGCCGGTCTTTGCCTTCGTCTGAGTACCCCACAATGCATAGTATACGATAATGCCGGCTACCTGGTTCCAACGGTTAGTGAGGTTTTCTTGGGGCAGGCTCTTCCGCGCCAGCACACCGGATCCGCACTCATGTCAGAATCGAAGCTGATGACGTGGGCAATGCGGGTTCTTGCCGGTAGCGCGTGCTGCGCGCTCGCGGCGTGTCATAACGCGGTCCAGTTGCCAGCCAATCTCTTTCCGGCTACGGCGGCGGGCGGATGGCGGCTGGTGGTGGCGCGCGAGGTCCCGGTTTCGGAGGCTCCCGACCCGGTGCCGCGCAATGAAATCGAGCGGCTCGAAGAGGGCTTGTACGAAGGGCCGGGGAAGGTGGACGCGCGCGTGTATGCGCTCGGCTCGCCGACGGTGGGCCTCGAGTTGAGCCAGCGCTGGCGCCCGTCCTCCGATACCGTGTTCTTCAATCGCGGCAACTTCTTCGTGGTCGTTAAGTGGCAGGCTGCGGAACGCGGCGCGCTCGAAACGTTCATCAGACAATTGGAAGGCCGGCTGGGGCCGCCCGATGCGGCACCGCGGACTTGAAACACGACCACAATCGACCTCGGTCAAAGTAAGATAGTGGCGTGCCGCCCAACCGGGAAGCGCCCGGAACTCTGGCGGCGCGGCGGTCCGGCAGAAACCGCTGATTTGAAAGTTATGGAGGTGCCGAAATGGAACGACTGAGTCTGTGGCGGCGTGATCGGGTCTTTCTCCCGGTGGCCGCTAACTCTCGGCGAACTTCCTTGCCCGGAGCCGCGAACAGCGGACACGATTTTTCAATCGAACCCGATCTACCGTTCAGAGCACTAATCATATATTTGACGCTCTCTTGCTTCGTTCTTTGCTCTTATGCGGGCGGTCAAAGCGGCATCTTCTCCGCACCGGCGCAAAAGGTGCAGGTCGTCGAAGGCTACGGAAAGCTCCCGCTGAGCTTCGAAGCCAATGCAGGGCAGGCGGACAGGCAAGTTAAGTTCCTTTCGCGGGGCGACGGCTATGGGTTGTATCTGACCGGCCGGGAAGCCGTGCTGGCGCTGCATAAGGGTGGTTGCGCCGGCGCGGCGACATCTTCCGTTCGGACGCCCGGCCATCGGCTTCGCGACGCTGCCTGCAAACAAAACGATGATGTGGTCCGGATGCGCCTGGCCGGGGCCGGCGGCAGGAAGGCTCCCGCGGGCGAGGCGCCGTTGCCGGGGAAGGTCAACTACTTCATCGGCAGCGATCCTGCGAGCTGGCACACCGCGGTGCCCACTTACGCCAAGGTCCGCTATCGCAGCATCTACCCGGGTGTGGACCTGGTCTATTATGGCAGCCATCGGCAACTCGAATACGATTTTCTGGTCGCGCCGGGCGCGGACCCGAAGCCGATTCGCCTCCAGTTCGCCGGTGCAAAGGGGCTGCGGCTGGGCGCCGATGGCGACTTAGTGGTGACTGCCTCGAATGGCGCGCTGGCCTTCCACAAGCCACTGGTCTACCAGATGATCGATGGGCAGCGGAAGGCGGTCGAGGGCGGTTTCGCGATGCTGGACAAGCGCACGGTCGGTTTTCGGCTGGGGATCTATGATCGCGCCAAGCCATTGGTGATCGATCCGGTGCTGGCTTATTCGACTTACCTGGGCGGGTCGGGAATCAACACGCAGCCGGGCTTCGGCGACATTGCGCTCGGGCTGGCAGTGGACGGTTCGGGAAGTGCTTATATAGCCGGTTACACATTCTCTTCCGACTTTCCCACGACTAAGGGCGCGCTCCAGGCCACAAATCCAGCTTGTACCAATTGTGAGGCCGCGTTCGTCAGTAAGCTAAACCCGTCCGGCACGGCGCTGGTCTATTCCACGTATCTGGCCGCGAGCGGCGGAGTGTCGGCCGCCAACGCGATAAGCGTGGATGGATTCGGCAATGCGTATGTCGTGGGCGCGGCCAACTCAGGCTTCCCGGTTACTGCGGGGGCATTCCAAACCGTGAACAAGGCGGGCCTCGCATCCAATGCATTCCTCAGCAAGCTGAACCCAGCCGGGAGCGCACTGGTCTATTCCACCTATCTGGGTGGGAGCGGGCGCATTCTGTTCTCATTTGGTCCACAGCAATGGGATGGGGACGGGGCGACTGCGTTGGCCGTGGATAGTGCCGGGAATGCGTATGTAACCGGCTATGCCTACTCCGCCGACTTTCCCGTTACCGCGGGGGCCTTCCAGACGACCAATCCCGCCGTGGTGCCCTATAGTCCCGGTGGCATTGCAGCTTCGTATAACCAAGCCAACGCGTTTGTCACAAAGCTCAACCCAACTGGCACGGCGCTGGTCTACTCCACTTATCTGGGCGGCAGTGGACACTTATATCATGGCGATAGTGCGTCCGGGTTGGCAGTGGACGATTCCGGCAATGCGTACATCACGGGCCAGGCATGGTCGACCGACTTTCCCACAACTCACGGCGTTTTCCAGAAGGCCAATCACTCCCAGACCGGTAGCAACGCATTTGTGGCCGAGTTGAACTCCGCCGGCAACGGTTTGGTCTACTCGACATATCTTGGTGGAAGCGGCAGCGACGTTGGGGCCGGGCTGGCTTTGGATGGTTCGGGCAACGCTTACGTCGCCGGATCAACCGAGTCTACAGATTTTCCCATTACCCAAGGGGCGCTCCAGACGACCAATAACTCCTTGGCTGGCGGCAGCGCATTCTTGACGGAGCTTGACCCGGCCGGTTCGGCGCTGGTCTACTCGACCTACCTGGGCGGACGCGGCGCCTCTAAGTCCGGCTCTCAATTTGGCGACAGTGCCAACGCGGTGACAGTGGATAACTCCGGCAATGCGTACATAGCCGGAGCGGCCTACTCTACTAACTTCCCAGTGACTAAGGGAGCTTTCCAGGCGGCGAATCACTCGACCAGCGGCGCGCCCAGCGCCTTCGTGGCCAAGCTCGGCCTGAATGCGCCCCCGCCCGCGCCTGCGATCACGCCGGGCGGCATCGTCCCCGTCGATAGCGCGGCCGGAGCCATCCAGCCCGGCGAATGGGCGTCGATCTACGGCACTAATCTGGCAAGTGTGGTGACAGCCCAGACCGGAGGCTTTCCCCAATCTCTTGGTGGCGCCCGCGTGACCATCGACGGAAAACCCGCGTATCTTTCCTACGTCAGTCCGGGACAGATCAACCTGCAAGTGCCGGATGACACGAACACCGGCACGGTTTCGGTGGTGGTGACGACGGAAAGCGGAAGCGCATCGGCGGACGTAACGCTGGCCGACGTCGCGCCCTCGTTCCTGCTGTTCGACGCCAAGCACGTGGCGGGCGTGATTCTGCGGCAGGACGGGACTGGCGCTTACGGCCAAGGCAAGGACAGCTACGACATCCTCGGGCCGACTGGAACGTCGCTCGGTTTTCCTACAGTCGCGGCGAAGGCCGGTGACATCGTCGAGCTGTTCGGAACGGGATTTGGACCAACCAATCCCGCGGTGCCATCGGGCCAGGCGTTCTCGGGCGCCGCGCCGACCACCTACACGGTCAGCCTTCAAATCAACAACACAGGCGTCGGAACCATGTGGGCGGGCTTGTCCGCCGCCGGTCTGGGCCAGATCAACCTGACGATCCCGTCCGGTCTGGGCACGGGCGATGTGCCGCTGGTGGCGGGCATCTCGGGTGGGCATACGCCCCTGTATGTGACACCGTCGTACGTCGTGATCTCGCTGCAATAAGCCTGCACTTGAGCCATCCGCGGCCGAGCGACGCCTCGCTCCTGCGGATGCGCCCCGCCGGAACTGAACACGCGCGCGGCGGCGCCACGAGAGCGACAAATGCGCGGGCTTGCGCTAACATGGCTATCGTCCGCTGGAATCCACTGCGCTGCGGTTCAGTGCCGGAAGCTTCCTGTCCACCTGGGGCTGCCGCGCGGACAGGACCCTTTCATCGTGGAGAAGATTCTCATGTGCTTACGCTCTTCCGTGGTTCTCCTTCTGATCGTCTCGTGGTGCGCATTTGGCCAGAGCTACACAATTCAGACGGTGGCAGGAAGCGAAACGGCAGGTTTCAGCGGCGACAATGGCCCGGCCATCGATTCCGATCTGGACGGTCCGCAGGCCGTCGCCGTGGACGCCAGCGGAAACCTCTATATCGCGGACAGCCAGAACAACCGGATCCGCAAGGTCTCGGAGGGGGTTATCGCCACAATTGCCGGAAGCGGTCCCGCAGGCAATGGGACGGGCGGCTATGGCGGCGACAACGGCCCGGCCACCGGCGCGTTGCTCAATTATCCGCAGGGCATCGTTGTCGATGCCGCCGGCAGCATCTACATCGCCGACAGCCGGAATTGCCGGGTGCGCAAGGTCACCAACGGAGTGGTCGCCACGGTTGCCGGCAACGGGACCTGCGGCAACAGCGGCGATAACGGCCCGGCTACCAGCGCCGCATTGTCGTACCCAGTCAGTGTCGCTTTGGATGCCACCGGCAACCTCTACATCGTGGACGGTAACCTCATCCGCGAAGTGTCCAATGGCGTGATTACGACCGTGGCCGGGAACTCTCAACCCTGCTGCGCTGACAGCGGCGACGGAGGCCCGGCAACCGGCGCCACGCTGTATGGTCCCGTGGGCGTCGCCGTGGACGCTGCTGGCAACCTCTATATCGCGGACTCGGCGGGCGCCCGCATTCGCAAGGTCACCAACGGAGTGATCACCACCGTAGCCGGTGGGGGCAGTTCCCACGCCGAAAATGTCCCGGCTACCAGCGCCGCGGTATTGCCAGCCAGTATCGCCGTGGATGCCACCGGCAACCTATACATAGCTGACGGCGAAAACCAGACTGGACGCATACGTAGGATCTCTGGCGGGATCATCACAACGGCGGCTGGCGGGGGTGGTTTCGATGGCGAGAGCCTTCCGGCTACCAGCGCCTCGCTCAACGTGCCGTCGGGCGTCGCGGTGGATGCGAACGGCAACGTGTACGTCGCCGAAAGTGGCAACAATCGGATACGCGTTTTGACATGCTGCTCGGCGATCCCGACGTACACCATTCAAGAATTCGCGGGAAGCGGAGTGCTCGGCTGGATGATCGGAGATGGTGGCCCAGCCGCCGGCGCATCGCTGATGGCTCCGTCGGGCGTCGCGGTGGATGCGCACGGCGACGTTTACATAGCCGACCACTTAGACAACGTCATCCGCAAGGTATCGAACGGCATAATCACGACCCCGGTGGGCAATTGGTACACCGGCTTAGCAGGCGACGGCGGCCCAGCCACGCGCGCCCAGCTGACCTTTCCTATGGCCGTAGCCTTGGATGCCAGCGGTAATCTTTATATCGCGGACACTGGGAACAATCGCATCCGCAGGGTCTCGAATGGCGTAATCGCGACGGTGGCGGGAAGCGGTGATATATCCACTGCGAGCTCAGCAGATTGCCATGGCGGTTTCCGCGGCGACAACGGTCCAGCCACCAGCGCCGAGTTGGCATGTCCCCAGGGCATCGCGGTCGACGCCTCCGGCGATCTCTACATCGCCGATACCGAGAACCACCGTATTCGCAAGGTTTCTAACGGAATCATCACGACAGTTGCCGGAAGCGGTCCCTCAAGCTGGGACCTGGGCGGCTTCGGCGGCGATGGCGGTCCGGCCACCAGCGCGCTGCTGAACTTCCCGGGGGCGTCGCCGTGGATTCCGCCGGCAATCTCTACATCGCCGACACTGGGAACAACCGCATCAGAAGGGTTTCTAACGGGGTCATCACCACCGTTGCCGGACAAGGGACACGAGGCGTCAGCGGCAATTACGGCCTGGCCATCAGCGCCGGGTTGTGCCGACCCAACGACGTGATCGTGGACGCCGCCGGGAATCTTTACATCGCCGACACCTGGGGCACTACCATCCGCATGGTTGCGAGCGGAATGATCTGGCCTTTGGCGGGACGGGCTGATCCAGACTGTCTCGGCGACGGCTTCAACAGCGGCGACGGCGGCCCGGCCCTCAACGCCGGACTCAGTCTCCCAATGGGGATCGCCTTGGATGCCAGCGGAAATATCTACGTCGCCGATTCGGGAAATAATCGCGTCCGCGTGATGACGCCGACCGCCGCTACTTGTTCTTACGCCCTGAGCGCCGCGGCTCAAACGGTTGCGCCGGCGGGCGGAAGCGGATCGATCAGTGTCGCTGCGCCGGACGGATGCTCTTGGGTTGCCTTGAATTCGCTGAGTTGGGTAACGCTGACAGGCATCACATCCGGAACCGGCAACGGCACCGTGGCCTTCACGATCGCGCCCAACCCGGGCGGCATTGGTGGCCCGCGCTCGGGTGTGCTGTTCGTTGGGGGCATTCCTTTCACGGTTCAGCAACCCGGCGACGCAACCGCTCCGCCAACGATCCCGTTGGGCGGAGTCGTTCCAGTCGACGGCGCGGCGAACACCATCCAGCCTGGCGAGTGGGTGTCGATCTACGGCACTAACCTAGCCAGTTCGGCGGCAAGTTGGGCTAGGGACTTTCCGACTTCCCTTGGTGGCACCAGTGTCACCATCAACGGAAGGCCGGCATACCTTTCCTATGTGAGCCCTAATCAGATTAACCTCCAGGCGCCAGACGATACCGCGACCGGCCCTGTTCCGGTAGTGGTGACAGCCCAGACTGGAACAGCCACCGCGACGGTGACTTTGGCCCAATTCGCACCCGCCTTCCTCCTCCTGGACAACACGCACGTGGTCGGGATCATTCTCCGTTCGGACGGATCGGGAGCTTATGGAGGCGGAACCTATGACATCATCGGACTGCCAGACCCGCAGGGCGCGCCGGCTCGCGTAAGCGCCGGAGATGTGATCGAGCTCTTCGCCATTGGGTTCGGACCTACAAACCCGGCGGTGCCGGCCGGACACGCGTTTTCCGGCGCCGCACCGGTGACCAACCCCGTAGAGGTGCTCATTGGCAAAGTAGCCGTAACGCCGTCCTTTGCCGGATTGTCCAGTGCCGGGCTTTACCAGATCAACCTGACGGTCCCGGCAACCCCGACCTGTTGCGAAGTTTCCATCGTCGCAACAGTCGGGGGCGTGCAGACCCCAGCGGGTACCCTTATCCCGCTTCAATGGTGATGTCGGAAGCGGATGGCGGTTGTGTCCAACGCCGGGGTGAGCCGTCCGCGCGGCGAACGATAGGGCGCGGCAACTATAATGTAAGGAAATCATGCCCTCTTCCGCTGCCGAATTAGCGAGCCCGAGCGCGATTGCGCGCTATGAAGTGGTGATCGGGTTGGAGGTTCACTGCCAGCTCGCCACTGCGACCAAGATTTTTTGCGGCTGCCCGACCAGCTTCGGCGAGCCGCCGAATACCAACGTATGCCCGGTGTGCCTGGGGCTGCCGGGCGCGCTGCCGGTACTGAGCCGGCACGCGGTCGAGTTGGCGATCAAGGGCGCGCTGGCGCTCAATTGCCGCATCCGTCCGGTATCGCGATTCGCGCGCAAGAACTATTTTTACCCGGACCTGCCGAAGGGCTACCAGATTTCGCAATACGACGAGCCATTCAGCGAGAACGGGTACGTCGATATCGAAGTCGGCGGCGAGCGTAAGCGGATCGGCGTCACGCGCGTCCACATGGAAGACGACGCCGGCAAGAGCGTGCACGAGGGCTTCAAGGATTCCAGCCGCTGCTCGTACGTGGATCTGAACCGCAGCGGCACGCCGCTCATCGAAATCGTCAGCGAGCCGGACATGCGCAGCTCGGACGAGGCCTACGCGTATCTGGCCGAGGTGAAGCAGGCGCTCGAATTCATCGAGGTTTCGAGTTGCGACATGGAAAAGGGCCACCTGCGCTGCGACGCCAACGTTTCCGTGCGGCTGCGCGGCGAGCAGAAGTTGGGCACCAAGGCCGAGATCAAGAACCTGAACTCGTTCCGCTTCCTGAAAGAGGCGCTCGATTACGAGATCGTGCGCCAGGTGGCGCTGATCGAAAGCGGCGGGACGGTGCAGCAGGAAACGCGGTTGTACGATCCCGATTTGGGGCAAACCGCCGGCATGCGCAGCAAGGAGCACGCCCACGATTACCGCTATTTCCCGGAGCCGGACCTGGTGCCGCTGCGGATCGGCGAAGCGTGGCTGGCGGAAATACGGGCGACCATGCCGGAGCTGCCGGCCTCGCGGCGGGCGCGCTTCATGGGCGAGTATGGCTTGCGCGAATACGATGCCCAGGTGCTGACGCAGACGCGCGCGTTGAGCGAGTACTTCGAAACCGTGGCGCGCGTGTCGGGCGACGCGAAGACGGCGGCGAATTGGGTGATGGGCGACCTGGCCGGCGCGCTGAAGGCGGAGGGCAAGCCGATCGGCGAATCGCCGGTGAGCGCGGAGAACCTGGGCGCGCTGGTGAAGCTGATTGCGACGGGCGAGCTATCGGGCAAACTGGCCAAGGAAGTTTTCGCCAAGATGTTCTCGACCGGCGACGCCGCGGCTGCGATCGTCGAACGCGAGGGCCTGAAGCAGATCAGCGACACGGGCGCGCTCGGGAAGGTGATCGCGGACGTGATCGCGGCCAGCCCCAAGCAGGTCGAGCAATATCGCGGCGGCAAGACGACCGTGATCAATTACCTAGTGGGCCAGGCGATGAAGGCCACGCGCGGGCAGGCCAGCGTGGCGGTGGTGACGGAGTTATTGAAGAAAGAACTGGGGTGACGAATGTTGCAGGTTGGCGACCGGGCTCCCGAGATCGCGCTGCGCACGGATAGCGGCGAGGAATTCCAATTGTCCGCGCTGAAGGGCAAGCGCGTGGTGCTGTATTTCTATCCCAGGGCGAACACGCCCGGCTGCACCATCGAAGCCTGCGAGTTTCGCGACGACGCACAGCAGTTCGCGAAGAAAGGCGCGACGGTGGTGGGCGTCTCACCGGACAAGCAGGCCGCGCAGGCGAAATTCAAAGATAAGTTCACCTTGCCGTTCACGCTGCTGGCCGATCAAGACAAGGCCGCCGCGCAGGCTTACGGCGTGTGGAAAGAGAAGACCATGTACGGCAAGAAGGTGATGGGCGTAGAGCGCAGCACCTTTGTGATCGGTCCCGATGGCAGGATCGAAAAGATCTACGCCAAGGTGAAAGCCGCCGGCCACGCAGCGGAAGTGCTGGCGGAGTTGTAGCTACGGGATCGAGGCCGCGATCTGCTCGATTCTCTTGATCCAGCCGTCAAAGTGCGAACACTCGCGCCGAAGAGTGGCCATGCCGATTTGCGCCGATATCACCGGACCGGCCAGCGACTTCCTGTAATCGCGAAGAACTTGCAGGATTCGTTTCGACGGAGCCTTGTCGGGGCCGTCATCGATTTGCTCAGGATTGGAGAACTCGCTGCGGATCGATACGAGGGTGTCGATCTCCGATGTCCGACCGGGAAACGCGATCTCGAACTTCCTCGGCTCGGCAAATAGCAAGGCTTCGAATTCATGAAGCTGAATGTAGGGGATGAACCGGGGACGCGCAATGTCCAGTGCAAACGCGTCTTCGAGACATTCCACTCGCTTGACTGGATCGCCGAGCTGAGCGCACTTGTCGCGGCCCGGAAAATCGCTCGGTATGCGGTACAGATCGATCATTGTTGTGAACCACGGCTCTGGATGGCGATCCTCATTCATCCATGAGGTGAGGTCATCCTTGACTTGCCGGTACCTCGATAGTCCGCCGCGAAAGATCTGCGTTTCATTCCTGCCCGTCTCCACGAGGCGGGCTTCCACGGCCACCCCAAGCGGTTCAATCTCAGGCGCCAGGACCTTATTGACGAAGGTCTCTTCCGTCTGGCCCTCGACCACGATGTGAAGCCAGATCATCGCGCCGGCCTGCCGCCCAGGACGTTCTTCTCCCAGAGTTCCGACATGGTGTACTCTTCGCGCCACGCGGCCAGATCCGCATCGTTCAAGCGGCGGAAGCTGGACTCGCGCCCCTTGCGATCGACAACGACGATATCGTGCGGCTCGAACCGGTCGATCAGGGACACGGATTGCGTGGCGACGATCACCTGACAATGTTGGGAGGCACTTTGAATGAGCGCGGCGAGAACCTCGATTGCGTAGGGATGCAGTCCCAGTTCGGGTTCGTCCAGGATTAGCACATTCGGCAAATCCGCTTCGGGCTGCTGTAGGAGTGTGACCAGAGCCATCGCGCGCAACATCCCGTCGGCGGCCTGCGACGCTCCGAAGATTCGATCCGAGTTGCGTTCGCGCCATTTGAGTATCACATGGCCGAATTCCGGCTCTAAATAGAAATCGGCAAAGAACGGCAGTAGAAGCCTGAGGGTTTCGACGATGCGCCGGTAGTAGGTCGGTCGATCTCCGTATAGCCGGAACAGCACGGCGGCAAGGTTGCCACCATCCTCCTTGAGCAACCCGCCGTCATCGATCGCCCATTTTGACTTCATCCGCGATGACGGCGAAGTGTCGTGAAACTGGTGAATGGCGATCCGGCGGATGGAGTTTCGAATGAGTACCTCGACGAATCGCGCTGGCCGCTGCGCCTCGGATAACAGTTGCGGCTCCCGGTGTCCTGACCCAAGTTGCGTGCGGGGGGGCAGCACGCCGGGTAGCCCGCCAGGTATCCCGAGAATGTACGACTCTTCGGCGAAAATGAGCGTGTCGCCTCCGGCGTAGGACAGGCGGAAGCCGTATTCGTAGTTCGCGTCATCGGCATCGAACCGCAGAGCGGCCTCTATGTCGCGCGTCCTGGTCGGCCCGTCGTGAAGCAGCCCGCTCGCCCCGCCTTGCATCGCTATATAGGTCTGCAGGCCATCGGGATCGGTGAACGCTCTCGACAATAATCGAAAGAACGAAATGAAGTTGCTCTTGCCCGCGCCGTTCGGCCCGATGAGAATCGTGATCTGGCCCGGCTGAAAATCGGTCAGGTCGCGAATGGTCTTGAACCCCCGCAGGGTCAGGCTGGCAAGGTGGGTCATGGGCTCCCCACCATTCTAATACCAGCCCCGCCTACTGCACTCCGCCTGCCGCCGCGTGGATGTCCTCCAGCATGGGCGTCGAGCGGAGAGTTTGCCGGGCGAAGCCGCATGCTTCGAGCACATGCTCGAGATCCACGATGCGGTCCCTGTACGCGGGAAATTCGACGACGGTCACCGCGCCGTGATGGATCTGCGGGTTGATGGGGAACGGCACCTGGGCCAGCGCTTCGAGCAACGCCTCCAGGCGTCGCGGGTCGACCCGGATCGAGACGGCGAGTAACTCGCCTTCGTTAGTGGACAGATTGAAGCCGGAAGGTGCCGGATTCAGCCAGACGCTCATGGGTAACTTCTCCCTTCACATCCAGCGATGGGGACGCTCAACAACAAAAAGCCCTGGAGCCAGGGGCGCCAGGGTCAATGCCTTCGAGCAGACCGAATCGCCTTTAGCATTTTTTTCCGTGGTTGCAATTAGCCAAGGCGCCGAAACGCCCTAAATCATTCCACGTCGATTTGAGGTTATCATGAGCCGGGCCGGAGAGCAATGGGGATCGCGGCCAAGTGTCGGCAGGGCCGGTTGAATGGGGTCTAGGGACTCATCAACGGCGTGGCGAGTTGGGCGGCAGGGCGCGCGCGGTGCGAGAGTGTGATCCGTAATACACTAAGGGATCGTTCGCCCGCGCAGGCGCCCTGGCCCGGTCTGCGCATCGAAGCCGCTGCAAAACCTGGGAACTGAATTGCTCAGAATCGCCGCATTACTCGTCATCGCCGTTGCCGCGGCTCTTTGCCGCGCGCAGGAGCCTGCGGCCGCACCGGTGACGGAAGCGAGCGCTCCGGCGGCTACCGTGGCGGCCGGCGCGGCAACCGATTATCCCGCCGAGGCGCACAACTTTCGCACCTTCGTGAAGCGGCTGTACGCGGTGCGCGCGCTCACCGCGACGCTGCCGCCGGCGGCGGTGGAACAGGTGCGCGTCCGGCCCAAGGAATGGGGCAGCGACGGGCATGGTTTCGATAAGCGAATCGCGTCGCTCTACGGGCAGTATGCGATTGGCGTGGGGTTCGAAGAGGCGGCGAAGGCGATTCACTACGAAGATACGCGGTACAGGCGGCTGGCGAAGGGCAACTTCTTCCGGCGCACCGGGTATGTGGTCGCGACCACAGTGACCGCGCGGCGGCAGGACGGATCGCGGACGTTCGCGTGGTCGCTGGCGGCGAATGCGTACGGCAGTTGGGGCGTCGCCACGCTGTGGATGCCGCGGGAGTATCGCACGGCGGGTTCGATCGTCGAATGGGGCAGCTACGGCCTGGGCGCTTTCGCGGTGACCAACCTGGCGCGCGAGTACTGGCCCGATATCCGGCGCGTGCTGCATCCTAAGAAGGCGAACTGACGGGCGCGGGCGGATTGGACTTGATGGCAGTCGCGCGGATGGTAGAAAGAAAGAATCTCGGCTCGGTAGGCTCGAAAGCCCGCGCCACGGCTGGCGGTCGATAGGCTCCTGGTGTGAGTGTAGTTTCTCTGGTTCCGAAGCTGACTCCGCACGGCCATCTGGGGCTGGTCGAGGCGGACGATGCGCCGTGCCTGGATGCGGTGGTGGCGCAGCGGCTGCGGGAAGCGTTCGATCGCGGATCGGGGCACGGACTACTGCGGCTCGGCGCGGATGAAGTGGGCACGGCGCTCGGTCCTGAACTCTCTTATTGGCGGGAATTCGGCGCGCGCTATGTCACCGCGCTTTGCACCCACACCGATACCGGCGCGGCGCGCGAGAGAGTGCGCGTGCCGGCTCCGAACTCAGCCGAATTGGATCGACTTATACTGACCGTGCCCCCGATGACTGGGGCGGAATATCTCACGGCGGAAATCCTCCACGACTTATGGCATGAGTTAGACGCCGCATTCGAAGTCGAGTTAGCCGAATCCAAGTGTGGCGTGCAGGAGTTCCTGAAGCGGCGGAATCCGGCCTGGAACCTGGTGGGCCGCGTGCATCTTCATCTGGCCGAAAACCGCGGCGACACGGAAGCGCCATTCGCTTTTCTCGCGACCTACACGACGCGATTGTCGGCGCACTCGAAGGCGCAGCATCTTCCGCTGGGGCAGGCGCTCGGCGAATATGCGGGAGCGGCGAACAAGGAGCGGCTGCTCTCGCTGCTGTTGCCGGTGCAGCGGGCCGCCGAGACGTGCGCGTGGTTGAAGGCGGTCGTCGATTCGGGCGAGATCTTCCATCCTCTGCGCTGGACGCCGCGGGAGGCGATGGAGCTTCTGCGGGACGTCCCGCAACTGGAAGCGGCGGGCGTGGTGGTGCGCATGCCGGCCGCATGGGGCGCCAACCGGCCGCCGCGGCCGCGGGTGACAGCGCAGATCGGCGGCAAGCGACCATCGGCCGTGGGGCAGGACGCGCTGCTCGACTTCCGCATGGAAGTGACCCTGGACGGAGAGACGCTGACCGATACGGAGATCGCGCAGCTACTGGCGAAGTCCGACGGGCTGGCGCTGATCCGCGGGCGCTGGGTGGAGGTGGACCGCGAGCGGCTGGGCGCCATGATGGAGCGGTTCCGCAAGGCCGAGCGCATGGCGGCGGAGAATGGGCTCGAGTTCCGCGAGGCGATGCGGCTGCTGGCGGGCGCCAACGTTTCGGGCGACGATGTGCCGGAAGTCGAAGGCATCGAGTGGTCGCAAGTGGTGGCCGGGCCGTGGCTGGCGGAGACGCTGAAAGGGCTGCGCAGCCCGGAAGGATTGGCGCAGGTCGATCCGGGCGCCGAACTGCATGCGACGTTGCGGCCGTATCAGCAGGTGGGCGTGCGATGGCTGTACTTCCTGACCCAGCTCGGTTTGGGAGCGTGCCTGGCCGACGATATGGGGTTGGGCAAAACGATGCAGGTGCTCTCGCTGGTGCTGGTGTTGAAGCGCCAGGCGAAGGGCAGTCCGCGGCCGAGCCTGCTGGTGGCGCCGGCTTCGTTGATGGCCAACTGGGCGTCGGAAATCGAACGCTTCGCGCCGGGCTTGCGGGCGTTGATCGCGCACCCATCGGCGATACCGGCGGCGGAGTTGAAGGCGCTGCGGCCGGACCGGTTGCAAGATGTGGACCTCGTCATCACGAGCTACGGCTCGCTGCTGCGGCTGCCGTGGCTCGAGCAAGTGGACTGGCGGCTGGCGATTCTGGACGAAGCGCAGGCGATCAAGAACCCGGAAGCGAAACAGACGCGAACGGCGAAGCGATTGAAAGCCGGCGCGCGATTCGCCCTCACCGGCACGCCGATCGAGAACCGGCTGGGCGATTTGTGGTCGATCTTCGACTTCGCTAATCCCGGCCTCCTGGGATCGTCGAAACAATTCACCACGTTCGCCAAAAGCCTGGCCGAGCGGCCGCACAATTCCTATGGCCCGCTGCGCGAACTGGTGCGGCCATACATACTGCGGCGATTGAAGACCGACAAAACCGTGATTGCGGACCTGCCGGACAAGACCGAGGTGAAGGCGTATTGCCCGCTCAGCCGCAAGCAGGCGGCGCTCTATGAGCAAGCAGTCGAGGACCTGGCCCGGCAACTCGAGACGGCCGGCGGGATCCAGCGCAAAGGGCTGGTGCTCGCGTTCCTGATGCGCTTCAAACAGATTTGCAATCACCCTTCGCAATGGCTGGGCGACGGCGCCTGGAGCGAGCAGGACAGCGGCAAGTGGGGGCGCCTGCGCGAGATCGCCGAAACGATCGCGGCGAAGCAGGAGAAGATGCTCGTCTTCACGCAGTTTCGCGAGACGACGGCGCCGCTGGCCGGTTTCCTGGAATCGGTTTTCGGGCGGCCCGGGCTGGTGCTGCACGGCGAGACGCCGGTGAAGAAGCGCAAGGAACTGGTGCGCTGTTTTCAGGAAGACGAAGCGGTGGCGTTCTTCGTGCTGTCGTTGAAAGCGGGCGGCGCGGGGCTGAACCTGACGGCCGCGAGCCACGTCGTCCATTTCGACCGCTGGTGGAATCCGGCGGTGGAAAGCCAGGCCACCGATCGCGCCTTTCGCATCGGGCAGACCAAGAACGTGCTCGTGCATAAGTTCGTGTGTCGCGGTACCGTGGAAGAGAAAATCGACGAACTCATCGAATCGAAGCGGCAACTCTCGCGGGACTTGCTCGAAGCGAGCGCCGACCTGCTGCTGACTGAGATGGATGACAAGGAATTGCTGAAGCTGGTGGCACTCGATATCAATAAGGCATTGAAGGAGACGTGATCGATGGGCTATTGGGGATTCAGACCCTACGTACCGGTGGCGGAGCGGCGGCGAAAAGCGGCCAACGCGATGGCGAAGCTCGCCGGCAAAGGGCACCCCGTGTCGCCGGTGGTGCGCGATGGCCGCGCGATCGCGACCACGTTCTGGGGCAAGGCGTGGTGCGAGAATCTGGAACGCTATAGCGATTACGAGAACCGCCTGCCGCGCGGCCGGACGTATGTGCGCAACGGGTCGGTGGTCGATCTGCAGATTGCGCCGGGCGAGATCAAGGCGATGGTGAGCGGGTCCAGCCTCTACAAGGTTGTGGTGAAGATCGCGCCGGTCTCGAAGCCCCGCTGGAAAGCGATTTGCACGGATTGCGCGGGCGCCATCGATTCGCTGGTCGAGCTGCTGCAGGGACGTTTCTCGAAGGGCGTGATGGAGCGCGTTTGCCGCGAGCAGACCGGGCTGTTTCCGTCGCCGCACGAGATCCAGCTCTCATGCAGTTGTCCGGACTGGGCCGAGATGTGCAAACACGTGGCGGCGGTGCTCTACGGCATTGGCGCGCGGCTCGACCGGCAGCCCGAGCTGCTTTTCCGTCTGCACGACATCGACGAAAAAGAACTGATCGCCGGCGCGGGCAAGGCGCTGCCGCTGGCCGGGAAGGCGCCGGCCGCAAACAAGGTTCTCGGCGGCGAAGACCTTTCCGCGCTCTTTGGATTGGACATGGCGCAAACGACGGCGCCCGACGCAAAGCCGGCCGGCGCCGCGCCCGCGAAGACGAAGCGCGCGAAAGCGGCAGCGCGCAAGAAGGCTCCGGTTCCCGCCCGAAAGGCAAAACAGCGCGCGGCGGCGAGCGCAAGCAAACGCGGGAAGCGGAGTGCCGCCGCCGGGAAGCCGGGCAGCAAGTGATTCGGGTACATCGAGCCGGCGCGGTGTTTTCGCGATCGATCGGCTAGGGGCGCAGGCTGGCGTGAGCTTGCTCGCTCACGCTTCCTCTGGGAGCATCGGTCACGGCCAGGCGGAATTCGACGTTCTCGAAGACGGGGAAATAGTCCAGGCCTCCGCGCCGCAATGCATCGGCGTCTAACTGGACGTCTTCGCTCTCGGGGCCGTCGTGAATCGTCAAAGTGGCGCCGGTGGCATCGCGTACGGCTTTCGCGGCGGGGTTCCAGGTGAGCAGCAGGTGATCCTCGCGCGCCGCGGCCTGGAAGCCAAACGTCAGCGGTTCGATGCGAGTTGGGGCCGCCCCGGCGGAACCATAAAACACGACGCCGGCGGCCAGCACTACTGCCACGCAGCCAACCGCAAGCAGGATAGCGAATACCCAGGGAGAACGGCGTCGATGAGGCCGCGCGGCCGGACGCGCGATGGCAGACTCCGGCTCCTGCAAGGAGAAGCTCCGGTCTTCTTCTTCGATACTTTCCGGTTCACAAATGGGCATTGGTTCGATCCTTCGTTTGGCTGCGGATTGACACACTCGCAAGCAACGCCGGTGTTCGAGCCGCCGGCGAACGGAACGGCACGGTTCCCGGTATCCAACTTCGGGCAGCGGAGCCAGCCACGGTCTTCGACCAGCTCGTCAGTGGACTCGCCCCAATTGTCGCAAACGTAAGTTACATCCGTATGAGTCCCGGGTAAGTCGGGTGCCAAATCGGCTGCCAGGCGTAGCTAACGAGTGACGGAGAATCGGGTCCGAAAAGAGCAATTCTGCAATAGGGTTGTAACAACTTGTTGGTACACGTATATTCATGCCACAAGAAAGAGAATCGAAGGGCTCTTCGGCCGGCCTGGCGATCGTGCTTACGATCCTGTTGCTGGCCGGCGGAGGAGTGGCGCTGTGGCGCCTGGCTCCCAGTTTTTTACCCAACCTCCTGCACAGGACGAACGCGGCGGCGGCGCCCGCGGCCCCCGAGGTGATTCTGAGCCTGCACGGGTCGAACACGATTGGCGCGCAACTGGCTGGCACGCTGGCGGAAGCGTTTCTGAAACGGGAGGGTGCGCAGGCGGTGACGACCAAGCCGGGCGCGCGCGCCGACGAATATAGCTTGGTGGCGACCCTACCCGGGGACACGCTGCCGAAGGCGATTGAAATCCAGGCGCACGGCTCGGCCACCGCGTTTACGGACATGGTGGCGGGAAAGTGCGAAATCGGAATGGCCTCCCGGCCGGTCAAACCCGAAGAGGCGGCGACGCTCACGAAGCTGGGCGATATGACGTCCGCCGAGTGCGAGCACGTGGTGGGACTGGACGGGCTGGCGATCATCGTGAATAAGAGCAACCCGGTGTCCGCGCTGACCAAGGACCAGGTGGCGAAGATATTCTCGGGCGAGATTACGAACTGGAAGGACGCCGGTGGCGGGGCGGGGCCGATCGAGGTGCTGGCGCGCGACGATAAGTCGGGCACTTACGACACCTTCAAGGCTCTGGTCCTGGGCAAGGCGAAGTTAGTGGCCGGCGCCGTGCGCATTGAGGACAGCCGCGAACTTTCCGACCGCGTGGCCGACAACGCGAACGCGATCGGCTTCATCGGACTGCCGTATATAAGGAGTGCCAAGGCCATCGCGATTTCCGAGCCGGGCGTCGCGCCGCTGTTGCCGAACCGCCTGACGGTGGGCACCGAAGACTATCTATTATCGCGGCGGTTGTTCTTCTACGTGGCGGCGCAGCCCAAGCCGCTGGTGCGCCGGTTCGTCGAGTTCGCGCTCGGGAGCGATGGCCAGGATGTGGTGGCGCGCAACGGCTTCGTCGAGTTGAACGTGAAGGCAGGCAGCGCGGCTGCGGCGACGAACTCCACTCCGGGGTACATGAAACTCATCACCGGCGCGCAGCGGCTGTCCCTCAACTTCCGCTTCCGTCCGGGCAGCACGGAGCTGGACAACCGCGCGCTGGTGGACCTGGACCGCGTGTCGGGCTTTCTGGCCAACCCGGCGCACCAGCACGGCGGAATCATCCTATGCGGATTCGCCGATGCGCAGGGTAAAGGCGACGTCAACCAGACGCTGGCGCTGAGCCGGGCCAATGCCGTGGCCGAGGAGTTCAAACGCAGAGGCGTGACTCCATCCGCCGTCTCCGCTTTCGGCGCGACCAATCCAGTGGCATCGAATAAGACCGAGGACGGACGCCAGAAGAACCGCCGCGTCGAAGTGTGGATGCGGACGATGTAGGAGGGGGCGGTGTTCAGCCCGCCCTCTGCAGTCCCTTGCGAATGGCTTGCTTGAGCACGGTCTGGTAGCCGACGCCGGTCTTCTCCGCGATCTGCCGCGCCTGTTCCAGATCGGCGATCGGGACGCGAATGGAGATGGAGCGCGTGGCGTTCCGCTTCGCCTGTTCCATGAGCCGTTCGAGCACTTTCGGATCGCTCTTCCCGATCTTCAATCCGGTCGAGCGGATCAAAGTTCCGTCCTTGAGCGCGCGCACGAACTCGCGCTCGGTCTGCCGGCGGCCTTGCGGAGTCGTGTACCAGCCGGCCTCGTCGGACTTGAACCCCGGAACGTCAGTCGATTTGCGGGGCAACACGCTTCCAGTATACGCGGCTACTGTATATACGGGAGATCCCTGGACGCCTTGACATAGGTACGGATATCCCGTAGTATTGTGGTGTTGGAATTCGAGTGGCACGGAGCCAAAGCCGACACTAACCTGCAGGCTCACGGGGTGAGCTTCGATTTGGCCAAGACGGTGTTCAAAGACCCATTCGCCGTCGAGCGCCTCGATGATCGCGAGGAGTACGGCGAAGAGCGTTTTGTCATAGTCGGGATGGCTGCGGGCGGCGTGGTGCTGTTCGTGGCTTACACCGAGCGTGAGGGTCGCATGCGCACTATTTCGGCGCGGAGAGCAACGCAAAATGAGCAAGACGACTACTTCCACGAAAGCTATTAGTCAACCCCTGCCGATGACTGCGGAAGCAATTGAGCGGGCCGCGCATTTGGATCCCGATGCGCAACCGCTTAGCGAAGCGGATCTCAGGCGGATGCGGCGGACACCGCAGGCTAAGATCATCCGGCGCGCATTGGACCTGACACAAGAGGAATTCGCCGCCCGCTATCACATTCCGCTGGGCACGCTGCGGGATTGGGAGCAAGGCCGCGCCGAGCCGGACCAACCCACTCGCGCCTATTTGACCGTCATCGCCCGCGATCCTAATCGCGTGAACCGGACGCTGAATCCGAAGGCGAGCTAGGCCGGCGCGCGGGGGCGTTGAAATCGTGAGGGCGAGGGTAGACCTGCGGCAGGCGGCGGGCGGAGAACATACGCCGCAGTAGTGGAGTCAGGCGGAAAAAGTTCTCGCGTGGGGCTGGGGCAAAGTTACCATGCAGCCGGCCGGGGGCCGGCGCGGCGTTTGAGGCGCGATTCGTGGTGCTAGAGCCCGTTGCTGCGGTGGTTGACCAGGGCTAGGAATTCGTCGCGCGTTTTCTTGCGGGTGCGGAAGGCGCCTAGCATGGCGCTGGTCATGGCGCCGGAGTGCTGTTTCTCGACGCCGCGCATCATCATGCAGAAGTGGCGGGCCTCGCAAATGACGCCGACGCCGACCGGGTCGATCACTTCGGCTATCGTCTGCGCGACTTCCTGGGTGAGACGCTCCTGGATTTGCAGGCGGCGGGCGAACATGTCGACGATACGCGGAATCTTGCTCAAGCCGATCACGCGCGTGCGCGGTATGTAGGCCACGTGGATCTTGCCGAAGAAGGGCAGCAGGTGGTGCTCGCACATGCTGAAGAATTCGATGTCGCGCACCACCACCATCTCGTCGTACTTCACTTCGTACAAGGCGCCGTTGAGCACCTTTTGCACGTCGGTGTGGTAGCCGCTCGTGAGGAACTTGAGCGCCTGGTCGACGCGCTCCGGCGTGCGGCGGAGGCCCTGCCGGGTGGGGTCCTGGCCGAGTTTCTCGAGGATCTGGCGAACCTGTGGGGCGAGGCTGGACTCGGCGGAAGGCTCGACGACGGGTTCGGGCCCCTTCGGTTGCATGACTTTCACCAGCGCTTTACTCGATTTCATGGGCATTCATTTCAAAGATGTTGCGAGGGGTCTCGGCGATGCGGACCTTTTCGAGTTTCGGCCATTCCCCGGGAAACATGGTGGGCCAGCCGTGTTTCAGACGGCGGCAGATTTCCACCGCGAGATTCTCCGAAGTCGGCGTGACATCGCGGAAGGCCTCGACCTCGCAATTCAGATTGCGATGCTCGAACGGCTCCAGCACCTCGCGCGCCACCAGTTCGTCCAGGCGGCGCGGATCGACGGCGGAGCCGGTTTCCGCATCGGCCGGACCGCGCGCCGTGACTTCGACGACATAATTATGACCGTGGCCGAACGGATGATTACACTTGCCGTACAGGCGCCGGTTCTCCTCGTCGCTCAACTGGCGCGCGTGCAGGCGATGCGAGGCGGCGAACTGGTAGCGGCGGGTTACTCGGAACACGGCTGCTCCCCGAAGTAATCGACGTAAAGATCCGGCGTCTCGTAGAGGCGCACCGAATGGAGATGGCCGCGCGCACTCGCGAAGTGCGGCTCGATGCGGCGCCAAATGTCGCGCGCGATGTTCTCCGTCGTGGGAATCACGCGGTCGAAGGGCGGCACCTCGTGGTTGAGGAACCGGTGGTCGAACGGCTCGACGACCTCGCGATTTAAGACGTCCTTCATTTCTTTCAGGTCGAATACCATGCCGGTGACCGGATCGGGCTCGCCCTCCAGGCTGACATCGAGCACGTAATTATGCCCGTGGCCGTGAGGGTTGGCGGCGAGGCCGAACACGCGCCGGTTTTCCTCGTCGGAGAACCGCGGGTTGCGGCAGACGTGCGAAGCCGAGAATTCCACTTTCCGGGTAATCAGCATGGACAAGTTATTCGACGTCCGAGCCGGCCTGGAGATACAATTAATTATAGTTTCTCGCTATGCGGAGCGTCAAAACCGACCTGGTCCTGAAGATTGCCATTGGCGCGCTGCTGGTGGCGCTGGTCTGCGTCATTTACAACGGCATTCACGAAACCGTCGTCGAGCAAGGCAATGACGCACCCGCCTTCACCGTGCTTGCCGATAATGGCGCGACCCTCGGCGTTCCCAACTTCGGCGGCAAGGTGCTGGTGCTGAACTTCTGGGCCACCTGGTGTCCGCCCTGCGTCGAGGAAACGCCCTCGCTGAGCCGGTTCGCCGCCGACTTCAAGGATAAGGGCGTGGTCGTGCTGGCGCTGAGCGTCGATCGCGACGAAAAGGCCTACCGGGCGTTTCTGAACAAATACCGGCCCGCGTTTCTGACCGCGCGCGATTTCCGCGTCCACGCCGATTACGGCACCTACATGTATCCCGAGACGTACATCATCGATGCCCAGGGCAAGGTGCGGATGAAGATCGCCGAAGGCGCGGACTGGAACGATCCGCGGTACGCGCAGTTCGTCGGGTCGCTGCTATGATGTGGGCGCCGCTGGCGCTGGGCGCGCTGCTGGTGGTGGCCTCGGTGGTGAACGACGTGCGCACGTTGGCCGCCCGGCAGGATTTCGCCGCCGCCGAACGCGCGGTGCGGGCATACCAGGCGCAGAACGGCGCCACGGCAGAACTGGCGGCGGCGCTCTCCTGGCTGGCGCGCGGGGAACTGGCCGCCGGCCGATTGGACGCGGCGGACGCTCACGCGGCCGAGGCGCGGCGCATGGCCGGCCAACTGCCCGGGGCGCAGGAGCCAGACCGCGACCCCAGGCTCGCCACCGCCATCGGCGCCGCCATCGAGGTTCACGCGCAGGTGCTGGCCGCGCGCGGCCAGCACGCCCAGGCGACCCGCTATCTGCGCAGCGAACTGGCCGCCTTCGGCAAAACCGGCCTCGCCGAGCGTATCGAAAAGAACATCAATCTGCTTGGCCTGGTGGGCGCGCCGGCGCCCGAACTCGACGAGGCAACCTGGCTGGGACCGAAACCCGCCACCATGGCTGCGCTGCGCGGCCACCCCGTGCTCCTCTTTTTCTGGGCGCACTGGTGCCCCGACTGCAAAGCGGAAGCGGCCGTGATCGAACAGATCGCCCGCGCATACGGCGCCAAGGGCTTGGTCGTGATCGCGCCCACCAAGCTGTACGGCTACACCGCCCACGGCGACGCCGCGGCTCCCGCCGATGAAATGCGATACATCGACGCCGTTCGCCAGCGGTTCTACGCTGGTCTGCCCGGGATGGCGGTGCCGGTGAGCGAGGCGAGTTTCCTGGCCTACGGCGCCAGCACCACGCCGACCCTGGTGCTCGTCGACCCGAGCGGCATCGTCCGCTACTATCATCCCGGCGCCGCACCCGCCGCCGAGTTGGCGGCGCGCATCGACGCCTTACCCGAACGATAACGATCAGTCAGGCGACCTTGAGGATTCCTGCGGCCACCCGTTTGGCCCGCATGCGCCGGTAGTCCTGCAAACGGCGAATGGCGAGCGCCAAGGCGGCCCGGCGGGCATAGAGAGATGCCAGTCGTTGTTCCTCTTCATGGTGCGTGCAGTAGCTGGCGGAAACTGTGCGGCGAGGCATAGTCTCATATTGGCCAGAACAGGCCGCCGATACAATCGACCAAATAAGTAGTGCTCCCAAGGAATATAGGGGTTATGCCCTACCACTATGCGGGGTATCTGGCTCAGTTGCCCAGAAGAGCCGCGATCCGCTCCGCATCGGCGGATACCACCACGGGCGGATTGGCGAAGGTGCAGCGCAACGGCGTTCCGTCCGGTGCGTTGAGGGTTCCGGTATGATAGCGGTGGATGTAATCCGGGTCTTTGAGAACATTGCCGGTGAGCACCGCGACCACGTCCGCGCCGGCGGCGATGGTCCCGGCGGCGGTGAGTTTGCGAATGCCGGCGAGGGTGGCGGCGGAGGCAGGTTCGCAGCCGAAGCCGCAGCGGCCAATCACGGCCTTGGCGTCGGCAATCTCCTGCTCGGTCACTTTTTCGACCACGCCCCCGGAAGTCGTCACCTCGTGCAACCCCTTCGGCCAGGAGATCGGATCGCCGATCTTGATCGCGGTCGCCAGCGTCTCCGGGTGAGTGACCGCGTTGAGGTGGGAGCGGTCCGTGGCGCGATATAAGTCGTAAAACGGCGCGGAGCCTTCGGCCTGAACGACGGCCAGGCGCGGCAGGCGGCCAATCAGGCCGAACGCCTTCAACTCGCGCAGGCCCTTGCCGAACGCCGAGACGTTACCCAGATTGCCGCCGGGCAGCACCACCCAATCGGGCACCCGCCAATCGCGCTGGTCGAGCATCTCGGCCATGATCGTCTTCTGGCCTTCAATGCGAAACGGATTGATCGAATTGAGCAGGTAGATGCCGAGGCGCTCGGCCAGTTGCCGAACCAGCGCCAGGATCTGATCGAAATTCGCTTCCACCTGGAACGTGCGCGCGCCGTATTCGAGCGCCTGCGCCAGCTTGCCGAACGAGATGTTTCCGTGCGGGATGAAGATCACCGGGTCCAGGCCGGCCGCACTGGCATAGGCGGCCATCGAGGCCGACGTGTTGCCGGTGGAAACGCAGGCGACGCGGCGCGCGCCCAGCCGCATGGCCTGGGCCACGCCGCAGGTCATGCCATTATCCTTGAACGAACCGGTGGGATTGAAACCCTGGTGCTTGAAGGTGATGCGGTCGAGGCCGCCATATTGAGCCGCGCGCGGGGCATCGAGCAGCGGCGTGTTGCCTTCGCGCAACGTGACCACGTGGCGGAAATCGTCGAGGAAGCCGATCAACTCGCGATAGCGCCAGACGCCGCTTTGATCGAGCGGCGCGTTCGACGTGCGGCGGTCGCGCCACATGCGCTTCCAATCGGCCGGGTGGCCTTCCGGGGCCGCGTAGACGGCCTCCAGCAAACCGCCGCAACGCGGGCAGTTATAAATGATTTCGGTTACCGGGAAGCGCGCGCGGCAGCGCTCCTCGAAACAGGCTAGTTCCGCTGGCATGAAGTCCTATTATAAAGGAATGCTCCGCACCAACCTCGAAAACGGCGTAATCACGGTGGTCGATGCGCCCATGCCGGAGCGGCCGGCTGGCTACGCGCTGCTGCGCCTGATCGTTGCCGGCATCTGCAATACCGATCTCGAATTGCAGCGCGGCTACTACGGCTTCAGCGGCACGCCGGGGCACGAATTCGTGGCCGAGGTGGTCGAGACGGACGACCGCGCCCTGGTTGGCAAACGCGTGGTGGGCGAGATCAACCTGGCCTGTGGGCGCTGCGAATGGTGCCGCAAGGGCCTCGGCCGGCACTGTCCCACCCGCACCGTGCTCGGCATCGTGCGTCATCCCGGCGCGTTCGCGGAGTTCTTCACGCTGCCCGAAGCCAATCTGCACATCGTGCCGGAGCGCGTCGCTCTCGACCGCGCGGTCTTCACCGAGCCGCTGGCCGCGGCGTGCGAGATTCTCGACCAGGTGTCTATCCCGGCCGGCGCGCAAGTGGCGGTGCTGGGCGATGGTAAGCTCGGATTGCTGGTGGCGCAGGTGCTCGCGGTGCACGGCTGCGCGGTGCGCCTGTTCGGACGCCACGAGGAGAAGATGCGCATCGCGGCGGCTTCCGGTGTCGCCGCGCAACTCGCCGATGGCAACCTGCCGCTGGCCGAATTCGATTGGGTGGTGGAGGCCAGCGGCTCGCCCGAGGGCCTGCGGCAAGCCGTCGCCATGACGCGCCCGCGCGGCACCGTGATTCTGAAATCCACCGTGCATGGCGCGGTNNACCGCCGAGATGATCGCCGCCCGCTTCCCGCTGCGCGATGCGCCCGAAGCCTTCGCATGCGCCGGCCGAAAAGGCGTGCTGAAGGTGCTGCTGGAGGCGTAAGCTGTTCACCACGGGAACTGCTGACCGACAGACGAAAGCGTCTGTCCCACTTGGCCGCGGAAGGTGGGGCTCGGCGCCATGGTTCGCGGGGCTTCGCGCTCAGATCATGCTTCCAATCCCGAGCGCAGCTATCGCCGCACGAACAGCAGCCCCACCAGCTTCTTCCCATCGGCTACCTCGCGCGGCCACGTCTCCCGGCACGCATAGCTACGCGCGGCGAAGGCGGCGATCAACTCCTCGCACGGTACCAGCGTGATGTGCGCGCTCTCGAAGGCCTTGGCCATCGACGGCGGTCTCTGCCGGCCCGGCGTGATCCCGGACGTCATCCCCGCAGGGTTCTCCTGGATGACGATGCCGCAGGCGGCGGGACGAAGTCCGGCCATCGCCTCCACCCCGCGCCGCCAGTCGATTTGTTCGAGCAGCAGCGTGGCCATCAGCAGATCCGGCGCGGGTTCAATCGCCGTCCGCTCGATGTCGTCTTCGAGGATGGTGGCGCTCAGGCCGCCCCGCGCCAGGCGCTCGGAAAGGCGCGCCAGAAACACCGGGTTCAGGTCCGTGAAGGTGAGACGGAACGGCCGCAGCAGGTCGGGGTCGAGGAAGTCGAGCATCTGCCCCGTCCCGGCCCCGGCGATCACCACGCGGCCACCCGCGGGCGGCGCCGTGGAACGGAGCATGGTGCACGCCAGCTCGGCGCCCGCCTGAGCTTGCCCAATCGCGGCCAGGTGCTGGTCCAGATCGTCGCCCGTGATGATCTCGGTCCAGGCGCGGCGGAGGCTTGAATCCATGGGGTTTGGGGGAGTGGTGGCGGCGCGCAGACTCGAACTGCGGACCTACGGATTATGAGACCGTCGCTCTAGCCAGCTGAGCTACGCCGCCATCAAAATCCAGTGTAACAGACCATTTTGCTTTTTGCCTGGCCCCTGACGTGCCGGATTTGCCCGACCTGCTGTGTGGAAATCCCGCGACTCAGGCCTGGCTTTTGTTAACCAAAGTGTAATGGAGCTTCGGTTTGCCACCATATTACGTCAAGCGATTTATTTTAAAGCGGTTAGCGCAATATGCTGCCCCTTGCATCAAAACGTGGTAAGTGCTTTTTTAATGGTAGTTTAATGGTCGGATTTAGGTACTTTCCCACAGCGTTATCCACAGCACCTGTGGATTCCGTAACGTACACTCCCATAGGTGCAGCGCGAACCCACCCCCAAGTGCGCTCAACTCAGCTTGCCCCCGCGGCGCAGGCGTCGCTCGAGCGATTCGGGGATCGTCGCCTCCACCACGCAATGGTCGCCCGAGTAGCGGGTCTTGGTCACCCGTCCGAATTGGTGGAGCAGGGCCAGCGTGGCGCCGTCGGACGCGGGCAGGCGCAAGGTCACCGGCACCGTGGGATCGACCGGCAGAGCCAGGTCAATCGCCTCCAACAGGCGGTCCATGCCATCGCCGGTGAGCGCGGAGATGGCGACCGTCCCGCCAGCGCCTGGAGCGGCGGCCGAAAAGCGGCGCTGGATCGCCTCGGCCGCGGCGCCGGCGCGGTCCATCTTGTTCATCACCAACAGGCGCGGGACGTGAGCGGCGCCAATTTCATCCAGCACCTCGCCCACGTGCGCGGCCTGCTCGAGCGCGGCGGGCGAAGCCATGTCCACCACGTGCAGCACCAGCGCGGCTTCCTGAATCTCTTCGAGCGTGGCACGAAACGCCTGCACCAGCGTGGTCGGCAGGTTGCGTATGAAACCGACCGTGTCGCTGAGGAGAACGCGGCGCCGCGAGGGCAGCAGCAGCGGGCGGATGGTCGGATCGAGCGTGGCGAACAGCCGCGCGTCGGCGAGCACGCCGGCCTGGGTAAGCCGGTTGAAAAGCGTGGACTTCCCTGCGTTCGTGTAGCCGGTCAGCGCGAGCGTCGCCAGCGGAACCCCGCCCCGGCGCCGCCGGTTGACCGCGCGGCCGGTGCGCACGCTCTCCAGATCGAGCTTGATCTTCTGTATCCGGTGGGCGATGCGGCGCCGGTCGGTTTCCAGTTGCGTTTCGCCCGGTCCGCGCGTGCCTATGCCGCCGCCCAGCCGCGACATCTCGACACCATGCCCGGCGAGCCGCGGCAGCAGATAATTGAGCTGCGCCAGTTCGACCTGCAGACGGCCTTCCCGCGTGTGGGCGCGCGCAGCGAAGATGTCCAGGATCAATTGGGTGCGGTCGATCACGCGGGCGCGAATCGACTTTTCGAGGTTGCGCTGCTGGGTGGGCGTCAGTTCGCGATCGAAGATCACCACTTCGGCCGCGCCCGCGGCAATGTCCGCGGCCAGTTCAGCCGCCTTGCCCGGCCCGATGAGAGTGGCGGCCTCCGGCGCGTCGCGCGCTTGCAGCACGCGCTCGACGACCACCGCCCCGGCGCTCGACGCCAGTTCCGCCAGTTCTTCCAGCGATTCCTCGCTGCCCGCCGGTCCCCAACGCGCCGAGGCCGCGCGCGATTTCCACTCCAGCCCGACCAGAATCGCGCGCTCGGGAGAGGGACTGGTCGTCGGCGTGTGTTATGCCTCCGCTTCGGCGTGCACCGGTACGCCCGGCGCCCCGGCGGCAACCGGGCTCGCACTCGCAACGGCCGCTGGCGCGTTCCCGTTGTACGCGTGGAGAGGCTTCTGCAGAACCACGGTGGAAACGGCGTGCTTAAAAATCAGTTGCTCCTGATTGTTCGTCTCCAGCACCAATGAGTACTTGTCGAAACTCTTGATCCGGCCGGAAAGCTTCACGCCACTCATCAGGTAAATCGTCAGGACAACCTTGTCCTTGCGCGCGTTGTTTAAAAAACTGTCTTGAATATTTTGCGCCGGTTTTTCCATCACACCCCCAAGTCGAGACTGCATCGGGTAAGAACGAGTGTTACCGCAGCGTAAGTAATTGTACACCGAATTGCGGTGCAAATTCAGCATTGCCCATGGTGGGCGGCCTGACGGTTATGGTTTCGACAACGCCGCCAGCCGCCGCTGCGCCAGCGCGTAGCTCATCAGCGGCTCCATCCAGGCATGCTCCGGCTTCTTCAGTTTCTTATACGCCGACCGCGCGGCTTCTTTGAGCCCTTCCTGCTCCAGAATCCGCCCAAACACATACCAGTCCTCATCGTCTGGCTCGTCTTTTCCGCCGATCTCCATCCGCCGCAGGATGGTGGTGCGGGCCTCCTTCGTCCTGCCCACTTCGGCGTACATCGCGGCGGCCGTGTGCAGAATCCCTGGCGCGTTCTGCTGGGTCATCATGTTGGCACGATCAATCGCATCGAAGGCATCCTTGCCGACGGAACCCTCAAACAGCGCGTTCCAGCCGAGACCATTGTAATCGTTCGCCAACGCCTTGCCCGTTTTCACCAGCGCGCTCAGGAGTTCGTTAGATCGCGTGAAATCGCCACGCGTGGCATACGCCCCGGCAAGAATCCGTGTGCCAACGGCGGGATCGGGGAAGTTATCGAACCGGTGCGCGGCCACTTCATCAAGTTCCTTCCAACCGCCGGTTCGTTCGAGTGCCCGGACGTACAGGGAGCAGGCCGAGAGCGAGTCCGGTACCCGTTCGGATAACCCGCGCACGACGTCCAGGAACTCCGCGTCCTTGTAGGTAATCGAGAGAGCCGACGCCAGCGCGCGGTCCACCACGTTGCGTTCCTCTCCCGCCGGCAACTTGTCGCGATACTCGCGCAGAATCGGAATGGCCTCGGCTGCGCTCGAATCGTGGTCCACCAGCAGTGCGGCTGCCGCAACCCGAATCCCGTCCTTCGGCGCTTTGGATCCACGTTTCCATAATCGCGCGAACTCAGGCCCTCCCAGCGGGTCGTCGCCGCCCGCCGGAACCACCTCCTCGCGAATTCGATCCAGCCACGCCCTGGCTTCGTCGAGCTTATCCTGCCCCGCGAGTTCCAGCACCAACCGGCCGACTCCGGAATAGTCGCCGCCCATGGCGAGAATGCGATATGCGCCACCCTCACGAACCATAAAAGTCGGCTGCTGCGTCGTGCCGGGGGTCTGCATGCGCAACCGCCAACCGCTGGCGTCGCTGCCGTCCGCGGTCACCGTCGTCAGCGCCACGCCAATGTCCGTTGCGACGTCCAATGTTAAGCCCGGCGCCACGGTGCGAAGCTTCCTTCCGACCGAAGCCAGGTCCTTCAGTCCATCCGGATTCCTCCAACGCTCGCTGAACAACGGCTCGAGCGTGTGTAGGTCGCCGGGTCTGGCAGCCGTGAGTTGCATCAGCTGGTAGAAAGCGTCCTCGGGTCTGTCGCCCGCAAACGAAACGTCCTCCAACCTGCGGGTGCGCCGCAGGCCGTCCACCAAGGCGAGCGTAGCTCCCGGCTGCGGCGCGGCCTTGGCCCCCTCGGCGAACAAATCCGCGGCGAGATCGTACATTCGGATTTGAAGTAGGTTCTGGCCCGCCGACAACAGGGCCTGGTTCCGCTGCGCGTCATCGCCCGCCTTGCGCGCGTTGCCAATCGCCTTCGCGGTGCCATCGAGCGCCGCATCCGCCACCGCGTTCAGCGTCCGGCGCGTATCCGCATTGTCCAGCGTCTGCAAATGAACGCGCAAATCGGAGAATCGGTGCGCCCGCATTAATGCGTATGCCAGGTTATCCGGAGCACCCAGTTCGGCCAGCTTATCCTTCATTTCCTGGTACTCGGCAATCGCCTGATCGAGCGGCGCGCCCTTGCCGTAGCGAACCCCGTCGGGGTTGTACTCGAGCGCGATCGCCAGATTCCCCCGGCCCACATAATCCTTCGGATCGAGTTTCTTCCCTTTTCGGTACGCCGCCGCGGCGCCCGCGAAGTCCGCCCCTTTCTGGTCCTGGCGCCCGATCGGGTCATGCCGCAGCACCCAGCCCAGGTTGTTCCAGGCCGCCGCCGAAGCCGGCTCCAGTTCCACCGCGCGCCGCGCTTCCGCCCGCGCCATTTCGCCCGCGCCGGCTTCGAGCAAGGCCAGCGAAAGCTGGGAGTGATGCAGCGCCTCGTTTGGATGCAGCCTCTCCAGCGCCTCGAATTCGGCAAGCGCTTCCTTAACCTTGCCATCCGCCAGCAATGCAAAGCCGGTTTGCTCGAAGTGGATCATCCTCATGCTCTCGCCATCCAGTTTGAGCACGGCTTCGCGCAGAGCCAGGCCTTGTTCGGCGCTGAACCGCCGCCGTGGAATCTCGAATCGCAAAGTCGCCGTCACGACATTGTCCGGGCCGGTACTGTAGACGGTGGTCAACGTGGCCGGCCCCATCTGCCGATTCTCCGGCTCGGGCAACTCTCGCATGCGGAAGCCGGGCGGCGGCACGATGCGGTAACGCCACTCATGGGCCAGCGGTCTGGGGATGTAGAAGTCCTGCGTTCGCTTAGCGGCGGGCGCGCTGGAATCGCCTTTCGCCGCATCCTTCTTTTCGGCTTCGGAAAACCATCCGGGCAAGCGGCTGTCGAGGCCATCCACGCGAATCGCGACGTCCGCCCCGCGCTCCCAGGTGGTGCCTCGCGCCGCCTTCGTCACCTCGATCCGCAGCTTGTAAGGATGCGAAAAATCGTCGGCCGGTTCGTGGCTAACCGAAGCGGGCTCGCTCGATGCATAGGACCACTCCACGTACTTCCGAATCGATTCCTTGTTAGCCTTGGTCTCCCCGTAGCCAAAATCGGAACGAAACGACGCCTCCAGCGTGCCCCAACTCTCCCCGGTCTCGACGACATGCGCCCCACCAGTCTCCGCAAGCTGGAACTCGCGCGTCTCGACAATCCGGTTCTCCGCCGAGGTCGCTTCCGGCGTGTGCACCAGTTCTTTGGTCGCTCGGTCGGCGATCAAAGCCCAACGCCCCTGATCGGATTCCGGAAGGACGCCCGGCCTCAGATCCGGGTCGGTCGGATCCAGCCATAGTGCGGGCGAGCCGGGAACGTAAACGATGGCGTGGTTGAACTTGCGTATGCCAGGATATTCGGCATCGATGTCTTCGCCGTCCTCGGCGTACAGCAACGCGACGTGGGCGCCGATGCCTGCCGTGCGCAGCGCCGCGACCAACAGCGCAGCTTTGTCCTTACAGTCACCGTAGCCGTGTTGCAGCGTCTCGGCGGGCGCGTGCGGCACAATTGCCGACTGGCCGAACTCTAGGCCCGTATACCGCACCCGCTTGTTCAGACCGTGAAGGATGGCCGCGATCGTCTCTTCACGGCCGTTGAGCTTGCCAACCAGATCGTGAACCACGGGTTTCAACTTCGCGTCGCCTATCTGGCGGTCGACGACGTCCCCGTAGGCCTTGGCGACGTCGTTCCAGGCCGGCACAGTCGTGTAAACTATGCGCGGCCGGCGCGGCTCATCCGGCGGCAGCAGCGGTGGAAGGTCTTCATCCGCCGCCAGCGCTCCCAGGTCGAAGGTCGTCACCACCAACCCGTCCTGCTCATGACGCTCGGTCTTCAGCGCGGGCAGCAGGCGCGACTTGTAGCGCAAGGCCAACGCCGCCGGGGCCGACAATGTAAGCCGCGTGTGCAGGATCGGCACGGTGCGTCCGAAATACGAACTCCCGGAAGCGCCCACAGGGAGCAGCGGCGCCGTGTCGCGATAGACTACTTCCTGCTCCACAACCGCGCCCGCCGCCATCGCCGGCAGCGGGGCACGAACGCTCTTGCGGTCCGTCAGTATGTCGTCATCGTCGTCCACGGGCACATCGGCGACGGTGGCCTGATCCAGTTCGTGAACCGATCCATCGGCGGAGACCACTCGCGCGCGCAATTCCGGTCGCACTTGGCGCCAGGGAGACCACTCGCCTTCCACCATCCCCCAATCCTGCGCGCCCTTGTCGTTGATTGCCTTGAAGACCAGACGCCACGTCTCGGTCATGCGCCCCTGGGAATCGAACTCCAGACGCGTGTCCTCGAGCAGCACCACGATGTCGGTCCCCGCTGGCGACGGGGCCTCAGCCGCCGCCTTCAACAACGTGTCGGGCCGCAGGCTGAATGGCGCGGCGGTTTCCAATTGCTGCTGTTGCGCGTGAGCGCAGACCAGCCCCACCGAACAGGCGAGGACGGTTGCGGACAGTAAACTCGAACGGCTCATGGGAGACATGAACCGTTATCGTAGCAGTTGGGGCCCGCCCAGGGACAAGTTATCGACCCGCCCGACCGCGCGCCAAACGGCCCTCACTCGTCGTCGTGTTCGGTGGTGGCGGCCGGCGCGGGGGCGAGCAGCCTTGCCACTTCGTCGCGCGTGAGAAGACGGGTTGGCACAGGGCCTTTGCGGCCGGGATGGCGAGCCGGTTCGAAGTGAAACTCGCGCGCCGAGGCAAGCTCGGTCTCCAGGTTGAATTTCGGAGTGCCCTGCAAACCGGGCACTTCGGCGATGCCGCGCTCGGTCACGACACACTCCAGACCGCCGGCTATGGCAAAACGAATCCGCGTTTCCTGTTTTGTGGCAAGCTTGCGCAGATCGGCCAGCTTCATCAGGCTTCCTGGTATTCGTCGACCTCTTCGCCCTGCGCCACGCGCTCCGCAATCCGCTCCTGGCACGTCACGCAATACCGCGCCCACGGTACCGCATCCAGGCGCTTCGCGGAAATCGGCTCTTCGCACTCCGGACAGACGCCGTAGCTCCCGTGCTCCATGCGCCGGAGGGCGTCGGAAATCTCGCGCAACAACTTCATGTCGATGCTGTTGCGGTTGAGAAAAATCCATTCCTCGTGGTGCTGCTGGCTCAAGTCCCCTTCGTCGGACGGAACATCCAGACGCGCCACCACCTGCGCCGCCTTCTGCGCGGACATGCTGCCGCGGACCTCTTCGGCCTTCCGCTCCAGGAGTTGGCGGTACGTCGAAAGCTTCAATTTCGGCCCGTTCTTGTTGTTGGTGTTCATGTCGCTTTCACTCGCCCGGCTGGCCGGATACACAATAAGACGCACATTCAATCCCAAAAGTTGCAAGTGCTCGGGGGAAAGGCAGGCCAGCGCGGATTCCATAGTATACCCTTCGGTGTCCCGAATGTCAAAATGAGTCCTCGTTTTCACACGGGTGAACTTGTGGCCCCGGTACCGAACGCCTACCTCTATGTGCCCCTGTCGCCCGCCCGCCGTCAGAGCTTCACAGCCAGGGCGATGCCGTCGCCCATGGTCGCCATGCTGAGAGCTACGCGCCGGTCGCCCTGCAGATGGCGATTGAATGCGCGAATCGCCTCGGTGTCGGCGTCGCGATTCGCCCGATCGTCCACCGTGCCGTGGAAGAGCACGTTGTCGGCGGCGATCAATCCTCCCGGCCGCACCAGTCGCAGCGCGCGTTCGTAGTAGCGGATGTAGTTGCCCTTGTCGGCGTCGATGAAAACGAAATCGAATGCGCCGGCCTGGCCCGCTGCGAGCAGCGCGTCCATCGAGTCGAGCGCCGGCGCCAGCCTCAGTTCGATCGCGCCCTCGACCCCCGCCTCGCGCCAGGTTTTCCGCGCGATCGACGTATATTCCTCGCTCACGTCGCAGGCGATCAGCTTCCCCCCCGGCGCCAGGCCCAGCGCGATCCAGCTCGAGCTGTAGCCGAGGAACACGCCGATCTCGAGAGCCATGCGCGCCCCCGTCAGCCGCGCCAGCAGATGCAGAAACTGGCCCTGTTCGGGCGACACCTGCAATCCGGCGCGCGGATGGTCTTCGGTCGATTCGCGCTGCGCGCGCAGCGCCTCCGGTTCGCGCAACGTCACATCGCGAACATACGCGAGCAGGGAATCGGTTAGCGGCGTCTGCGTGCGGGACATGTCGCCTATTTTACCGCGGCCGCTACGTTGAAGCTTTCCGCCCCACGCCAGAGGCCTCGCCGCGCGCCTGCCTGCCAACCCGAACCCTCCACCGATTCCGGCCCGCTGTGCCGCTGATATTCTGAAGCCTATGAGCGAGAATTCGGCGGACCGTGGAAACACCGCCAGCGTGGCCGAGGTCCGCCAAATGCTGGAGACGGCGAAGGCGCATTACAAAGGCAAGGATTCGCAGGCTTTCGACAAGGCCATCGACAACGTCGCCGCATCGCTCACGGAGAAGTTCGGCGAGGCCGTGCCCTTTGTCGACGTGATCAAGGCTCTCCGGAATCTCCCGCTCCACTCGGGTGAGACGGCCGCAACCGTTGCGCCGGCGAAGGCGCCATCCGAAGCCGCCGCCAGCGCCGGTAGCGCCTGGGATAGGACGCCGGACGGTGTGCGCTTCGAATGGACGCCGGGGGGATTCCTGCTGCGCGCCTCGTGCCGGTCAACCGTCGGAGCCGTGCTGCGGGTTGGCTTCGCGGGCCTGCTCGCCGTGCTGCCCTTCCGTCTTTGGGGCGACCTGATTCGCGGCCTCCCGACTGACCAGGGGATGAGTTTCTGGCTGACCGGCGCGTTTCTCGCCATCTGGGCCGGCGCTATCCTTTATATAGTCGCCACGGCGGCGTTTGAACTCCTGGGCGAGATCCGCATCGCGAAGACGGGCGATCGCGGCGAAATCTTCACCGGCATCGGAACGCTCGGCTGGACCCACCGGCTGCGCTGGAGGGACTTCGACGGCGTGAGCGACCGCGCCGTGGCTGCCGTCTCCAGCGGGAAATTCAGCAACACCACCCACTCCGTGTCCTTGAACGCAACGCTGAAGCCCTACCGGTTCGGCTCGGCGTTGACCGCGCAACAGCGGGAATTCGCGATCGCGTTCTTGCGCCAGCACGTCTTCGCATCGGCTCCCAAGGCAACCTGATCCCCGCCGCCCTGGTGCCTGTCACGAACTGACCTATCCAATCGGCGGCAACCGTTCCCTAACTGTTGCGGCTCTGAAAGCGCATCGGAGCCGCGACCGGAGCGGTTGGAGTGGCTATTTCTTGACTAGTCCTTATCCCTACGCTCGCTTCGCCAGTCGCCTGCCCACCACGAAGTGCGCGGCGCCCACGGCGAACAGCACGAGCGAAATCCACTGCGAGGCGTCGAGCGCGGTGCCCCACAGGCTGCCCTGCTCCTGGTTGCGCACGAACTCCACCAGGAAACGCGCCACCGAGTACAGCATCAGGTAGAGGCTGATGATGTCGCCGCGGCCGTGCGGCCTGGCGTAGCGCCAATAGAGGATGCCGAAGATGGCGAACTCCGCCGCCGATTCGTAAAGCTGCGTCGGATGCAGCGGCACGCCCAGCGGCACGCCGACAAGCTGGTACGCCGCGGGATTCCTGAAGGTGACGGCCCACGGCAGGTGGGTCGGTTTGCCCCAACAGCAGCCCGCGGAGAAGCAGCCGATCCGTCCGATGGCGTGGCCCAGCGCGATGCCCGGCGCGAAGGCATCCGCCACCACGAGCGCCGGCAGCTTCGTCTTGTGCAGGTACCACGCGGCCACCGCCAGCGCACCCAGCAGCCCGCCATAAAAAACGCCGCCGGCCTGCAATGTTTCAAGCGAAAAGATGCTGCCCGGATTCTGCCAGTAGTCGCCCGCGTTCACCACCAGCATCATCAGCTTGGCGCCCACCAGCGCCGCCAGAGCGCAGTACAGGCCGAGGTTCGTGGTCTGCTCCGCGTTCAACCCGGCGCGCACGGCGAGCCGCCCCGCCATCCACAGCCCGGCCAGGAAACCGAGCGCCACCAGCACGCCGTAGGTGTGCAGAAACGAGATGTGAAACAGTTCAGGATACATGTGCCGCCCGTGGCTTCGTCCTCAGCATACCTAAGATCAGCAGTCCGCCGCCGATCACGATGGACGAATCGGCCACGTTGAAAGCGGGCCAATGATATTCGCCAAGATAGAAATCGAGGAAGTCGGTGACGCGCCCCGACACAATTCGGTCGAGCCCGTTGCCCGCCGCGCCGCCCAGAATCAACCCCAGGCCCCACAGCGTCGGACGGTCGATCTCCCGCCCGCGCCACAGGTACACGGAGATCGCGATCACCGCCACCAGGTTCACGAGCACCAGCGCCAGCGTCCGCCACGCGACGGAGGAATCGTTGAAAATGCCGAACGCCACGCCGCTGTTGGCCGAACGCACGATGTCGAAGAAGCCCGGAATCACGCGGTGAAAGGCGCCCTCGGCGAGTCCCCGCTCGATAGCGATTTTGGTCAGCCGGTCGAGCCCGAATACCGCCGCCGCCGCCGCGTACGCCTTCAGCCGGCCATCAGCCATCGAGCGTCTCATCGACCGCCTTCGCGCAGCGGCCGCACACGGTCGGGTAGCGGCTGTCCACGCCGGTGTCGGTCGTGTACTTCCAGCAGCGCTCGCATTTTTCTCCCGCCGCGCGCTCCACCGTCACGCTCAGTTCGCCCTCCGTCGCGCGCTTCACTTCCACTTGCGACACGATGAACAGTGCCGCCAATTCGCTTGCGTATCGCTCCAGCAGCGTCGCCAGGTCGCCGCTCGCCCTCAGCACGAGACGCGCTTCAAGCGGCGCGCCGATCCGCTTTTCGTTGCGCGCGGCCTCTAGTTGCTTCATCACTTCGGCGCGCGGCGCCATCAGTTTTTCCCAATCGTCGAAGCACGCGCGCGCCGCAACGCCCAAGCCCGCGGTCAGTTCGCCCGGCTCCGGGAACGGCGCCGTGTGAACGCTCCCCGCCCGGCCCATGTGCGTCCACACTTCTTCGGTCGTGAAACTCATCACCGGCGCCAGCAGCCGCTCGAGCGCGTCCAGCAGCCGGTAGAGCGTGGTCTGCGCGCTGCGCCGCGTCGCCCCATTCGCCGCCGAGCAGTACAGCCGGTCCTTCAGCACGTCCAGATACACCGAGCTCAAATCCACCGTGGCGAAAGCGTAAACCGCGTAGTAGACGCGGTGAAATTCATAGCTCTCGTACCACTTGCGGCAGTTCTCCACCAGATCCGCGGCGTGGTGTAGAATCCATTGATCGATCTGCTCGAACTGGTCCGCGCCGGTCGAGTCCTTCGCCGGATCGAAATCGTGCAGGTTGCCCAGCAGGTAGCGGAACGTGTTGCGCAGCTTGCGGTAGGCNNAGCGACTTGTGCATGGCGCGGCCCTCGCCATCGAGCACCCACCCGCTCAGCGCCGACGCCCGATACGGCGCCCCGCCCTTCAGTCCCGTCCCCACCAGCAGCGAGCTCTGGAACCAGCCGCGATACTGGTCGCCGCCTTCGATGTACATATCGGCGGGCCACTCCAGGCCGAAGCGCTCGTTCAGCACCGCCAGGTGGCTCGAACCGGAATCGAACCACACGTCCAAAACGTCGTTCTCCTTGCTGAATTCGCCTCCGCCGCACTTGGCGCATTTCGTGCCAACGGGCAGCAACTCGGCCGCCGTGCGCTCGTACCAGATATCGGCCGTGTGCTCGCGAAACAGTTGGACGACGCCGTCCTGAATCTTGCGGTCGACGACCGGCTCGCGGCAAGCTTCACAATAAAATACGACGATCGGCACGCCCCACGCCTTCTGGCGCGAGATGCACCAGTCGGGCCGCGACGCGATCATGTTCGAAATGCGCTCCTGCCCCCATTCCGGAATCCAGCGCACGTGCTTCACCGCGTCGAGCGCGCTCTCGCGAAATCCGTTGCGCTCCATGCCGATGAACCACTGCTCGGTGGCGCGGAAAATCACCGGCTTGTGGCAGCGCCAACAGTGCGGATAGGAGTGCGCCAACTTCTCGATCTCGAGCAGCGCGCCGTGCGCCTTCAGAATTCCGATCACCAGCGGGTTCGCTTCCCACACCGTCTTGCCGATCAATTCCTCCGGCAGCCGCCCGGCCGCGCCCGTCGCGTGGAAGAAACGCCCCGCCGCATCCACCGGGCAATAGACTTCCAGGCCATATTGCCGCGCGGCGGCATAGTCTTCCTGGCCGTGCCCGGGGGCCGTGTGGACCGCGCCCGTGCCTTGTTCGAGTGTCACGTGGTCGGCATTCAGGCCGAGCGAATCGCGTTCCAGAAACGGATGGCGGAACACCACGCGGTCGAGCTTCGCACCCACGAACTTCGCTACCACGCGCGGCTCCGCCCAGCCGCATTTCTCCGCCGTGACGTTCAACAAATCCGCGGCCACGATGTAGACCGCGTCGCCCACTTCCGCCGCCACGTATTCGAATTTCGGGTTGAACGCAATCGCGACGTTGGCCGGCATCGTCCACGGCGTGGTGGTCCAGATCAACCCATACACCGCGCGCCCTGCGAGCGCCGGATCGATCGCCGCCGCGTCCGACGTCAACCGGAAACGCACCCAGATCGACGGGCTCGTGTCGTCCTGGTACTCCACTTCGGCTTCGGCCAGCGCCGTGCGATCCTTGATGCACCAGTGCACCGGCTTGAGGCCCTTGTATACGTAGCCCTTTTCGAGAAAATCGACAAACGCGCCCGCGATCACCGCCTGGTAATCCGCGCTCATCGTCAGGTACGGATTGTCCCAATCCCCCAGCACGCCCAGCCGCTTGAAATCGGTGCGCTGCAAATCGACGTACTTCTGCGCGTACTTGCGGCAGGCGCGCCGGATTTCGAGCGGCGGCAGTTGCGCTTTCCTGGCGCCCAATTCGTTGCCCACGTTGAATTCGATGGGCAGCCCGTGGCAATCCCAACCCGGCACGTACGGCGCGTCGAAGCCAGCCATGGTCTTCGATTTCACGATGAAGTCCTTCAGGATCTTATTGAACGCCGTGCCCAGGTGAATGCGCCCATTCGCATAGGGCGGCCCATCGTGCAGAATGTAGCGCGGCCGGCCGGCCGCGACCGCGCGAATCTGGTCGTACAGCCGCTCCTTCTCCCACCGCGCCAGCGTCTTCGGCTCGCTCTGCGGCAGGTTGGCCTTCATCGAGAAGGCCGTCTTCGGCAAATTGACGGTTTGCTTGAGGTCTACGCTCTGCGGATCGTCCATTGTAGGGATAACCTATATGGTACCAATCGCGACCCATTCCGCGGTGCTACCGCATATCGGCGTGCCGGCGATGTGCCCCCGCCGTGGTAGGCTAGGCGCCTCGTTTCGCAATTACGATAGCGCATTATCGCGCGCGTGCCTGCCCCCCTACAGCCCAATGCCGCATGGTTTTTCGAAAAGCCTCGGTGCGCCCAAGCTTGTGAAGCGGACCCCCAGGTCCGCGCGGGACGCCCTCGTCCCGCTGCTTCATCGACGAATCAATCACTTGCTCGCGCCAAAAGCCGGCCCGGGAGCCGGCCATAGTCGGCGGCTTGTTTTGATGCCTATGCGCCTTCGCTCGGGCCAGCCCTAATGCTTTGCGCGGAATCGGCCGATGAATAGAGAAGCGGCAATCGGCTGCTTAGTTTGCGGGTGCGTTGTGCTCGTTAGTTCGCAGAAGTGTAACCTGTCGGCCAACATGCTGGACCTCGCTCGCCTTCCCGGCGCTCACTGCCGGCTCGTCGGAACCCTCGTTCTGTTATCTCTATTAGCCGCACCGCTCGCGGCCACCAACCCGGGCTGGACCCAGCAGCAGATACTAACCGCTTCCGATGGCATGATTTCCGCTGAATTCGGCGCCTCCATCACGGTGGATGGGAATACCGCGGTGATCGGCGCACCCAGCCAGAATGGATGGGGAGCCGCCTATGTATATGTGCAAAACGGCGGCGCATGGGACTTCCAGCAGGAACTGACCGCCTCCGATCGAACCGCAAACGCCTATTTCGGCTACTCCATCTCGGTGAGTGGGGATACGGTGGTGATCGGGGCCTTCGGGTCCGGAGCCGGCGATCGGGGCTCCGCTTACGTGTTTGTGCGCAGCGGCACGGTGTGGACCCAGCAGCAGGAACTGACCACCGCCGATGGCTTGCCGGGAGACCGCTTCGGCTACTCCGTATCGGTGGATCAGGACACGGCGGTTATCGGAGCGCGCTTGAAGACATTCGGTGCGAACGGCGAACAGGGCGCCGCCTACGTGTTTCGGCGCAACGGCACCGTGTGGACCCAGCAGCAGGAGCTGATGGCTTCCGACGGCGCGGCGGTCGACTGCCTCGGCACCTCCGTTTCGCTGAGCGGGAACGCGGTCGCGATCGGGGCCTCTTGCAAGACGGTCGCCGGGAACCCCGGCCAGGGAGCCGCGTACGTGTTCACCCTGAGCGCCGGCGTGTGGAGCCAACAGCAGGAGCTGACGGCTGCCGCCAGTGGCGGCTTCGGCGACTCCGTGTCGTTATGCGCGGGTACGCTGCTGGTCGGAGGAGCCAACAACAGCGGTTCCGGCCCGGGAGCCGCGTGGGTGTTTACACTGAGCGGCGGAATATGGAGTCAACAGCAGCAACTCACTCCCTCCGATGGCGGGTCCGCCGATTGGTTCGGCAGTTCCGTATCGCTGAGTGGGAGCAACGCGCTGATTGGGGCCTATGGTCACGGTAGCAGCCAGGGAGTCGCCTACGTGTTTGTGCAGAGTGGCGGCGTGTGGGCTCAGAAGCAGGAACTGGTCGCCTCCGATCCAGCGGTGGGCAGCGCCTTCGGCATCTCCGTCTGCGTGGACGGAGAGATTGCCATGATCGGGGCCCTGCACGGCGGGCCGGGTGCCGCCTATGTGTTGATGGGTTCCGACTGGTTGACCCAGACCATCGCCTTCGGCGCGCTCGTGGATAATGCGCTTGGCACGGCCCCATTCACCATTAGCGCGACGGCTTCCTCCGGCTTGACGCTGAGCTTCAGTTCGCTCACCAATCCCGTCTGCACCGTCGCCGGCTCATTGGTGACCCTGGTGACCGTGGGTGCCTGCTCCATTCAGGCCACCCAGGCAGGAAACAACACTTTCCTCGCGGCTCCGCCGGTCATTCAGGGCTTCCAGGTGACGCCGGAGGTCCAAACCATCACTTTCGCCGCGCTGGCCGGCCAGACGCTGGGCGCGGCGCCGTTTACGGTCAGCGCCACGGCTTCCTCCGCTTTGGCGGTGAACTTCAGTTCGCTTACAGGCGCCATCTGCTCGGTCGCCGGCTCAACGGTCGCCCTGCTTGCGGGGGGCACCTGCACCGTCGAGGCGACCCAGGCGGGAAACGCGACCTACCTCGCGGCGCCGCCCGTCGACCAGAGTTTTCAAGTGGCGCCCCAGAGCCAGACCATTACTTTCGGCGCGCTGGCGAACCAGACGCTGGGCGCGGCGGCGTTTACCGTCGCCGCCACGGCTTCCTCCGCTTTGGCGGTGAGCTTCAGCTCGCTGACCAGTCCCGTCTGCTCGGTCGCCGGATCGCTGGTAACCCTTGTGGCCGTGGGCACTTGCACGATCCAGGCGACGCAGGCCGGAAACTCGAACTACGTCGCCGCCACCCCGGTTAGCCAGGGCTTTCAGGTGACGTCGGCGGCCCACATCGCGCAGACCATCACCTTCTGGGCGCTGTCGAGCCAGATGCTGGGCGCGGCGCCATTTGGCATCGGCGCGGCGGCTTCCTCCGGCTTGCCGGTGAGCTTCGTTTCGCTCTCGAGCTACGTCTGCACGGTCTCGAACACAGTCGTATTCCTGTTGGCCGCCGGCACCTGCACCATCCAGGCCACCCAGGCGGGAAACGCCACCTACGCCGCGGCCGCGCCGGTCGACCAAGGCTTCCAGGTGACGCAACCCCCGATGCCCCAGGCCATCGCTTTCGCCGTGGCGCTGGCGGACCAGCCGCTCGGCACGCCGCCATTTACGGTCAGCGCCGCCGCTTCCTCCGGCTTGCCGGTGAGCTTCGTTTCGCTTTCGAACTCCGTCTGCACGCTCTCGCATGCACTGGTAACCCTGGTCGCCGTGGGCACCTGCACCATCCGGGCGACCCAGGTGGGAAATGGCGCATACGCCGCGGCCGTGCCGGTCAGCCAAAGCTTCCAGGTGACACCGGAGAGTCAGAGCATCGCTTTCGCCGCACTGGCCACCCAGACGCTGGGCGCGCCGCCATTCACGGTCGGCGCTTTGGCTTCCTCCGGCTTGCCGGTGGGCTTCAGTTCGCTCTCCGCCTCCGTCTGCACGGTCGCCGGCTCGCTCGCGACCCTTGTCGCCGCCGGCACTTGCACCGTCCAGGCAACCCAGGCGGGAAATTTCACCTACGCCGCGGCCACGCCAGTCAGCCAGAGCTTCACCGTCAATCCCGCCGTGCCACTACCCACGATCACCGGCATAATCGGCGCCGGGGCGTTCGGTGCCTTTGCCTCCGTCGCGCCGGGCACATGGGTCGAGATCTACGGGTCGAATCTGGCGGCCAACACGGTCGCCTGGACTGGCGCGGACTTCACCGGCAACATCGCTCCCACTTCAATCGGCGGCGTGCAGGTGGCTGTCGGCGGCCAACCCGCCTTCATCGATTTTGTTTCGCCGGGCCAGGTGAATGTGCAGTTGCCTTCGAATCTCGGTCCGGGCGCGTGGCAGCTTACGCTCTCGAGCGGGAGCCTTGCCGGCACGCCCGCCAACATCACCGTGAACGCGACCGAGCCGGGCCTGCTGGCGCCGCCATCGTTCCTCGCCGGCGGCAACCAGTATGTGGTTGCGCAATTGCCGGATGGGACTTACGTGCTCCCTGCCGGTGCGATCGCCGGCGTCAGTTCGCGCCCGGCCAAGCCCGGCGAGACGATCGTGATCTATGGCATTGGTTTCGGGGCGGTTGTCCCGAACACGCCGGCGGGCCAGATTGCGCCCGCCAGCAGTCAACTTGTCGGGTCGCTGAAGATTCTGTTCGGACAGACCGCGGCGCAGGTGAAGTACGCGGGGTTGGCGCCTGGTTTGCTAGGGCTCTATCAATTCAATGTTGTTGTGCCGCCAGTCGCCGACAACGCTGTCGAGCCGCTTGCGTTTACCCTCGGTGGCGTACCCGGCTCCCAGACGTTGTACACGGCCGTTCATAAGTAAGTCGAATCAGCCGTCGCGCGCGTCGCCGGACTGGCCCCACGGCAAAAAGCCCTGCATGCCGGATTGGCACGGGCATTTCGTGACGGGCAGACAGCGCCGGCCGGGAACGAATCGCTCCCATCGATTGAACGGCCGGCACAATTCCTTACGGGACGACGCGCTCCTGCAGCGCGTGCCGCACCTCGATCGCCTCGTTGGCGAGGAGGGCGGATGCGGGACCGCGATCGCCGACAAACCCTGTCCCGTTATCGGGGGATCGCGGCATCAGCCGCCCTTCTCGTCTTCCACCCATGCAATCCGTTTACCACCGTTCAACCCCATGCTTCACCGCAGCGTTGCGCAAGAACCGGTGTGCGCCGATCGTCACAGCGGCGCGCCGCCGTCACTTCGGGCTTGGGGCTGTGAGTGCCACGTGGGAACAATCGTCTGCGTCGCGCACGGACACCCGGAACATAAATGCGCACCTGGTTTCGGGCCGGTTGTCTTCATTCGCATCGACGTGTGCGGATTCATAGCCGCCATTTTTCCCGCGATCCGTTTGGATCGCCCACGATTCCCTCCGCTCCGAGAACCACTTTCCACTCCACATCCGTGTCGTGCCCCCAGCGGCGTGCGGGCGCGTGACGAATAAGTGGAGACTTGCGCCACAAAGTCGTGCGCGAGCCACGCGGGAGCGGAACAGAATCGCCCCCGTTTCGCCGCGCCGGTTTTGGCCCATAATGAAGGGCATGACTCCCGAAACGGGCGCCGCCCCGGCGGCGCCGGCTTTGCCGCTCACGCTCGAAGGGGCGAGCGTGCTCCACCAGATGATGCGCTTCCGCCGCGCCGCGTGGCGCGCCCTGCCCGCCCAAACCCGCGCGGAGATTCTCGCCGAAGCCGCCGCCCTCCTCGCCAGCATGGAAACCCACGCCGACGGGCGCGAAAGCGCGTTCTATTCGCTGCTCGGCCACAAGGGCGACCTGCTGCTCGTCCACTTTCGCCGCAGCTTCGAGGAATTGAATCGGACCGAGATCGATCTCGCCCGCCTGCGCCTCGGCGATTATCTCGAGCCCGCCTCTTCCTATCTTTCCGTCGTCGAACTCGGTCTCTACGAATCCTCCGCCAAGGTGTACGCCGGCCTCTCCGCCAAGGGCATCGAGCCGAATTCTGAGGCATGGAACGCCAGCATCGAGGAAGTCCTCGCCCGCCAGCGCGCCGCCATGGCGCCGCGGTTGTGGCCGCGCATTCCCGAATCGAAATACATCTGTTTCTATCCCATGGACCGGCGCCGCGGCGAACACGTCAACTGGTATCGCGAATCGATGGCCGAACGCCAGCGCATGATGGCCGAGCACGGCCTTGTCGGCCGCCGCTACGCGGGCGAGGTGCGGCAAGTCATCTCCGGCTCGATCGGCTTCGACGATTGGGAATGGGGCGTCGACCTGTTCGCCGAGGATCCGCTGGTCTTCAAGCGCCTGATTTACGAAATGCGTTTCGACCAGGTGAGCGCGCTCTACGCCCTGTTCGGTTCCTTCTACATCGGCCTCCGCGTCCCCGCCGCCGACTTGGGCGCCCTCCTGGATTGCTGACGGCCTTCGCCCGCCCCGGTCTATTTCGATCGGCGGTATCCGCCCAGCGGCAGCGATGAGAATCGGGATTCTCGCGTAAGGCCAACGCCCTTCCGGCAGTTCTTGATCGCCAACCGAAACACGCGATCAATCCGGTCGCTGTCCCGCTACAAGTTCGCTGAACTCGCCTTCCTCCACTTCGCGCCAGACCGCGCCGGAGTTCCGGCAGGCGCACCGGAGGGCGGACGCGAGTCCGTCCCATAGCCGATCGCTGAACGCGTACAACCCAGCGACGTCGCCATCCACGCCTGGCAGCAACAGGCCCGTCGCACCGGTTCCCGCGATGCCATCGAATTGCGCGCCGTCGAATGCCGCACGCATGTGAGCTTCCGACACGGCGGGGGGCGGCGCGGATGGCGCCGACAGGAAGACAACCTGAGCGCCCATCGTCCAATCGAACCCCTCCGAATCGAACAGACGCTGCGCCGCGCCTGCGTCGGTCGTATGGACAAGTGACAGCGTGGGCCGCTCGGCGAAGGTGACTCGCGAATGACTGACCAGCGCGGAAGCGATGAGGCGTGCGACGGGCTCGGGCACACCCGCATCCACCTGCTCCGGCACCACTCGCCAGCCGATCAGGCCTCGCCGGACCCAGGAGGGCACGGCTACTGGCAGCCCCCAGACCGGCTTCTCGAAGCCGGCGCATTCGAACATCAGCTCTAAGCGCGTCATGACGGGTTACGGCCGGGTCGTCTCGGGGACTCGCCTGAAGATCGTCCCAGCGGCCCAGTCATACACGCGCCCCGTCGCGCTTGAAGCACCCCAGTAGCCGATGAACCCACCCACCACACAGCCCCCAATGCCTCCAACCGCCGTACCCACACCAGGCGTGACGAACGTTCCAGCCGCGGCACCGCCCGCCCCAGCTACTTCGCATCCGGCCCACGCGCCCGCCCACCCGGCAACCTCCTTTGCGGCTTGGCGCAAGGGATTACTCGCGACCACGACGGAGTAAACGCTGGCTGCGACGCCCACCACCAATAAAACACGCCCGCCGTAGCGGAAGCATTTCGCCGCTTTGTAAAGGCCCGCGCCGGCCTTGCCGGCCGCGGCATGATCGGCAATGCCGAATTCGGCGAACGTGCCTTTCTGATTCCAATGAAAATCGATGGCCCTGGTCTTGACGTTGTAGCCGTAGTCCAGGCGTAGGTTGCGTTTGCCCGTAATGTCCTGAATGAACAGCGTCGACGTGGACCCGCCGGTTGGAGTCCAACCACGCGGTCCCAGCTCGATGCAGAGTCTGTCCGTTCCCGGCACCGGGATACGGACTGTCGCCGGGAGGCCGGCGGCAACGGGGATAGATCCGCGAGGCGGGACATTGTTGGTGGGCCCCATCGAAGTCGTCCGCCCAGCGCTTGAACTCGTCGCTGTGGCCCCATAGTCGTCGCTCCCTGGGGGCCATGTTAGCACGCGCTCCTCGCAATGGGGACGCATCTTCGCACAACGCGCCACCCACCCAGCCGTCCGCGTTTTTCCCTGACCTGCTAAAATATAAATTACCCACTCCCCTGGAGGAACAGCCTAACTTGAACTCTGCAATCCTCGCTCTGGAAGACGGAACGGTCTTCGAGGGCCGGAGCTTTGGTGCGCCCGCCGAACGCGCTGGCGAGGTCGTCTTCAACACCGCGCTCACCGGCTACCAGGAAGTATTCACCGATCCGTCGTATTCCGGGCAGATCGTCATCCTGACCAATCCGCAAATCGGCAATTACGGCACCAGCCGCGACGACAACGAAAGCGCGCGCCCCTATATCGAAGGCCTCGTCGTGCGCGAGTTTTCGGCGCTCGCGAGCAATTGGCGTTCCGACACGCTGGCCGGCGAATTCCTCGGCGCTGGCGGCGTCCCCATCGTTTCCGGTCTCGATACGCGCGCGCTGGTGCGCCATCTGCGCAGCCGCGGCGTGATGCGCGGCGTTCTCTCCGCGGTCGAATCCAATCCGGCCAAGCTGGTCGAAAAGGCGCGCTCCATCCCCACCATGGCCGGCCTCGATCTCGCCAGCCGCGTCAGCACGCTCCAAGCTTACGAGTGGACCGCGCCCGTCGAGCCCTGCTCGCCCTCCGAGCACGTCGGCCGCCCGGCCGGGATTCGCTACCACGTCGTCGCCTACGATTTCGGCATCAAGCACAACATCCTGCGCCGCCTGGTCCAGTCCGGCTGCCGCGTCACCGTGGTGCCCGCGCTCACTTCCGCCGAAGACGTGCTCGCGCTCAAACCCGATGGCGTCTTCCTCTCGAACGGTCCCGGCGACCCCGAGCCGCTCACCGCCCAGGTCGCCAACATCCGCCAACTGATCGGCCGCACGCCGGTCTTCGGCATCTGCCTCGGCCACCAGTTGCTCGGCCTCGCCGTCGGCGGCAAAACGTACAAGTTGAAATTCGGCCATCGTGGCGCCAACCATCCCGTGCGCAACGAACTCACCCGGAAGGTCGAGATCACCTCGCACAATCACGGCTTCGCCGTCGATCCCGATTCGCTCAATGCGAACGACGTCGAACTCACTCACTGGAATCTCAACGACCACACGCTCGAAGGCTTCCGCCATCGCCGCCATCCCGCCTTCTGCGTGCAATATCATCCCGAGGCCGCGCCCGGCCCGCACGATTCGCATTATCTGTTCGACGAATTCACCAGGCTGATGCACCAGCACCAACCGGGAGCGGGGGAATAGCCGATGCCGCGACGCAACGATCTCCATCGCATCCTCATCATCGGCTCCGGCCCCATCGTCATCGGCCAGGCCTGCGAATTCGATTACTCGGGAACCCAGGCCGCCAAGGCCCTGCGCGCCGATGGCTTCGAGGTCGTGCTGGTGAATTCGAATCCCGCCACCATCATGACGGACCCCGACCTCGCCGACAAGACTTACGTCGAGCCGCTCACCGTCGCCTATCTCGAAGAGATTATCAAGCGCGAGCGCCCCGACGCGCTGCTCTCCACCGTCGGCGGCCAGACCGGCCTGAACCTCGCCGTTGAACTGGCCGAGAACGGCGTCCTCGATAAGTACGGCGTCGAGTTGATCGGCGCCAAAATCGACGCCATCAAGAAGGCCGAGGACCGGCTGCTCTTCAAAGACGCGATGCGCAAGATCGGCCTCGAAACGCCGGAATCGCAGCTCCTCACCACCCTCGAAGCCGGCCACGAGTTCGCCGCGCGCATGGGCTTTCCGTGCATCCTGCGCCCCAGTTTCACGCTCGGCGGCACCGGCGGCGGCATCGCGTATAACAAGGAAGACCTCGACGAAATTCTGGAACGCGGCCTCGCGCTGTCGCCCGTCCACGAGGTGTTGATCGAAGAGAGCGCGCTCGGCTGGAAGGAATTCGAGCTCGAGGTGATGCGCGATCTCGCCGACAACTGCATCATCGTTTGCTCCATCGAAAACTTCGACGCGATGGGCGTGCACACCGGCGA
>PMKM01000111.1:52269-67572 GCA_003157745.1 Bryobacterales bacterium
ATCGCCAAGATCGCCGCCAAGCTCGCCGTCGGTTATCGCCTCGACGAAATCTCGAACGATATCACGCGCAAGACTCCCGCCTGTTTCGAGCCCACCATCGATTACGTCGTGGCGAAGATTCCCAAGTGGGCGTTTGAAAAATTCCCCGGCGCCGATCCCACGCTCGGCACGCAAATGAAATCCGTCGGCGAGGTGATGGCCATCGGCCGCACCTTTAAACAGGCCCTCTGGAAGGGCATGCGTAGCCTCGAAACCGGCAAGGCTTTCGGCTCGGAGAAGTTCGATCCCGCTCTCGTCGCGCAGAAGCTCATCACACCCACGCCCGATCGCCTCGGCTACATCCGCTTCGCCATGGCCAACGGCTACAGCGTCGAAGACATTCAGGAGATGACCTCCATCGACCCGTGGTTCCTGCGCCAGATGAAAGAGGTGGTGGATTTCGAAGGCGAACTGCGCGAGACGAATCTCGACGCCGCCTCCACCGAGCTGTTCCGCCGCGCCAAGCGCTACGGCATCTCGGACGTCCAGATGGCCAAGACCTGGGGCGTCGACCAGCAGGCCGTGCGGACGCGGCGCAAAGAACTCGGCGTCGCCGCCGTCTTCAGCCGCGTCGATACCTGCGCCGCCGAATTCGAAAGCTTTACGCCGTATCTCTATTCCAATTACGAAAGCGCCTGCGAGGCCGATCCGTCCTCCAACAAAAAGGTCGTCATCCTGGGCAGCGGCCCTAACCGCATTGGACAGGGCATCGAGTTCGATTACTGCTGCTGCCACGCNNACCGTCTCGACCGATTACGACACCAGCGACCGTTTGTACTTCGAACCGCTAACGCTCGAAAATGTTTTAAACATCTGCGACACCGAAAAGCCCGATGGCGTCATCGTCCAGTTCGGCGGCCAGACGCCGCTCACGCTGGCGCTGCCGCTCGCGCGGCTGGGCGTTCCCATCATCGGCACCGATCCGAAGAATATCGATCTCGCCGAGGATCGCAAACTCTTCGGCAAGCTGCTCGACGATCTCGGCATCCCGTGTCCGCCCAATGGCACCGCGACCAACGTCGAAGAGGCCTGCGCGGTGGCGCGGCGTCTCGGCTATCCGGTGCTGGTGCGGCCCAGCTACGTTCTGGGCGGGCGCGCCATGGTGATCNNCGGCATCATGGAGCACATCGAGGAAGCCGGCGTCCATTCCGGCGACAGTTCCTGCGTGCTGCCGCCGCAATCGCTGTCCGAGGAAAACATTCGCACCATCGAGGACTACACCGTGCGCATGGCCAGGGCCCTCCACGTCATCGGCCTGATGAACGTGCAGTACGCGATTCAAAACGGCACCGTCTACGTGATCGAAGTGAACCCGCGCGCGTCGCGCACCGTGCCGTATGTCAGTAAGGCCACCGGAGTTCCGCTCGCAAAGATCGCCGTCGGATTGATGTGGGGCCGCAAGCTGGGAGATTATGCCCACCTCACCGGCGGCGTCACGTCGGGCACGCTCACCGTGCCGCAGGTGTTCGTCAAATCGCCGGTCTTCCCGTTCAGCAAATTCCCCGGCGTGGATCCCGCGCTGGGACCCGAGATGCGCTCCACCGGCGAGGTGATGGGCGTTGGCATCAATTTCGGCGAGGCGTTCCTGAAGGCGCAGATCAGCGCCGGCAGCCCGCTGCCGGAATCGGGCACGGTCTTCGTCAGTGTCGACGATCATCACAAAGCCGAAGCCGTGGAAGTGGCGCGCCGCTTCGCCGCTCAGCGATTCCAACTGGTGGCGACGCGCGGCACGGCCGCCGCGCTGCGCTCTGCCGGGCTCGTCTGCAAGACCATTTTCAAGGTCAACGAAGGACGCCCGAACGCGGTTGACCTGCTCAAGGGCGGTGGCGTGCAACTGGCCATTTACACCACCGCCGGCGCGCCCGCCTTCCACGACGAAAAGGCCATCCGCCGCCACGCCGTCATGTCGCGCGTCCCTTGCATCACCACCATGAGCGGCGCCCGCGCCGCCGCCGACGCCGTGGCCGCGCGCCTGCGCGATCCCATCCGCGTCTGGAGCCTGCAGGAAATTCACGCGGCCAAGCGCGCCACGGCGTAATCCGCCTCATCGAATCCGAATCAATCGGAGCCGCGACCCGAGGGAGTCGCCATGGCCCTGCGGGCCACCAATAGCGGTTGCTGCGCCACAGACACGAGCGCATGCCTCGAGGAATCGCGTCGCGCCCACCTCATCCGCCGTATTGGCGGTACCAGTCGAGCGTGTCGCGCATTCCCTGTTCGAACGAGTAGCGCGGGGCGTGGCCCAGGTCGCGCACCGCCGCCGTGGTATCGGCTTGCGAATCGCGCACATCGCCGGCGCGCGGCGGCCCGTAGTTCGGCGCGATGCTGACGCCTTCCAACTCCTGCACCAGCCGCCACGCCTCGTTCAGCGTGATGCGTCCGCCATTGCCGCCGTTGTACACTTTCCCCGAAACGTCTTTGGCCTTGGCCGCTTTCAGATTCAAGTCCGCCACGTCTTCGACGAACGTGAAGTCGCGCGACGTTTCGCCGTCGCCGAAGATCGTCGGCGCGCGCCGCTCGATGGCGCAGCGCATGAAGATCGACAGCACGCCCGAGTACGGGCTCGACGGATCCTGCCGCGGCCCGTACACGTTGAAGTAGCGCAGCGACACCGTCTCCAGGCCCCACACGCTCGCGAACACGCCGCAATAATATTCGCCCACCAGCTTCTGCAGCGCGTACGGCGATTTCGGATTCGGCGTCATCGTCTCGAGCTTCGGCAGCACCTCGGTATCGCCGTAGGCCGACGACGATGCCGCGTACACCACGCGTCCCACGCCGCCCTCGCGCGCCGCGCGCAGCACGTTGAACGTGCCATCGATATTCACTTCGTGCGATGGCACCGGATCGTCGATCGAGCGCGGCACGGACGGAATCGCGGCTTCGTGGAACACCACCGCCGCGCCACGGATAATGGGCGCAATCTCCTCGTAGTACCGGATGTCGGCGCGCTGGAAATCGATTTGCGGCCGTACTTCTTCGAGATTGGCTCTGTGTCCGGTCGACAGGTTGTCGATGACGACGACCTTGCCCGCGCCGGCGGCGAGCAGCGAGCGGACGATTTGCGAGCCGATGAACCCGGCTCCTCCTGTAACGACGTAGTGGTTCATGAGATTTTCGCGATCACGGACTTGAGATAGCCGATCGATTCGGCGGCGATGCGCTCGCCGCCATAGAAAAAGTCGAAGGCTTCGAGCGAGATCCAACCAGCGTATCCGCGCCGCGCCAGCACTTCGAGCACTGGCGCGAAATCGTAATCGCCGGTGCCGCAGTGCCGCCCGTCGAGTTCGTTGACGTGGACGTGGCGGATCAGGTCGAAGTAGCGGTCGATCAGCGCCGCGTGCGGCTCGCGCTCATCGACGGCGTTGTGTACGTCGAACATGGTGCGTATGGCGGGGCTCGAGATCTCCTCCACGATGCCCGCGGCTTCGGCGAGCGATTGCACCACGTCCGATTGCGCGATGGGCAGCGCCTCCACCAGCACCGTGACCGCGCGGCTTTCCGCGTGCGGCGCAATCGATTTTAGTCCGTCGACGAAGTGGCGCGTGGCAAGTTCGCGGCCGATCCCGCCCGTCGAGGATCGCTGTTGCGGAGATCCGAAAACCATCACGCCGTCCGGCCCCAGGTCCGCGCAGAGATCGATCAGGCGGCGAATGTGATCCCAGCTCTTTTGCCGCAGCGCATTATCGGGAGTGGTGACGTGCAGTCCGGCCGGGCTCATCATCAACCAGTGCAGGCCCACGAAGGCGAGGCCCTCGGCCGCCATCGCGCCGCGATATTCGCTCCGCTCGGTGGCCGAAATCGCCGCCGGACTTTCCGCCAGCGTGAACGGAGCGATTTCGATTCCGCGATACCCCGCCCGCCGGATCGCCTTCACCGTCTCCGCGAACGGCCGCTTCTCGAAAGCCTCGTTGCACATCGAGTGACGAAAATTGTACTCCATCAAATTCCAGTATAGAGGCGCGGAACCCGGCGAGCGGCGGCGCCCGCCCAATGAAGCCGCTGGAACGCATCGGACGCGCTGGCCCGGCTACTGCTCCAGCCGCGCCACGCCGCGCGTTGGATCGTAACCCAGCACCACCCAGCGTTCGCGCCCCAGCTTTTGCGCCCACGCCATTCTCTGGTCGGGCCCGGGGTCGACGGCGTAGAATGCGTTTGCTTTTTTCCAATCGGGACCATTCAGGTTTTGGTGGAGGCCATAGAAGGCCGGCGGCGAGCTCTCGAAGAATACTACGCAGTGGCAATTCCGGTATTGCGCCGCCAGATGTCCCACCGCGATCGAGGCGGCGCTTCGTTGCCATAATGCCCTGCCCCCAACGATCGTCGTCGCCGCCTGCACGGCCAGCATAGCGCAGCCCGCGGCGATCAGCGCGCGCCGCGGCGATCGGAGCGCCGCAGCCACCGTGGGAATGCCCAGCGCGGCGAGAATCGCCACCGCGAAGTACCCCTCGAACCAATAGCGCTCCCCGAGGCTCGAACTCGACGCTTCGGTTTGCACCAAATGCCCCAAAACAATCGCGACGAAAAGCGACAGCAGCACCCAGACCATGGGAGAACTCCGGCGGTTCTTCCAGAAGCCGATGCCCGCCAACACGAAGATCGTCGGGAAAGAGAAAACCAGCGTGGACTGCGCCGAGAATCGCCACATCTTCTTCAGATTCCCGAGTATCTCCGGCCCGGATGCGGAAACCTCCAGGGGAACGCGTGTGCCTCGGAGGAACGCATACGGGGAGAGCCAGGGGTCGCCCGTGAAAGCCCGGTTGTATGCCATCATGCTGCCCACGGTAAGCGCACCCAGCACGGCGCCAACCGCCAATACGCGGACCAGCAAGCCGCGCTCGCGCCGCAGAGTAAACACCGCCCCTCCGGTCAGCGTCAAGGCGGTTATGAGGGCGGTGAGGGGCCGCACGTGGAACGCAACCGCAATCAGCAGATACATGAGAGCGAAGCACCGAAGCCTGCGGCCGCGCACCCCCTCGAACCAGGCCCAGCATGCCGCCGCCACCAGCAACCCCGCCGTCGGGTGTGTCATCAGTACCACGCAACGCGCCAGAAAACACGGCGACAAAACAAGCAGCAGCACCGACAGGAACACGCCCCGCTCGCCGTCGAGCGCACGCGCGATCCGGGCCGTGAAAATCAGGATGCCCACGCCCAGCAGCGGATTCACCGCCCACGCCCAGCCGAACTTCGCGGGCAACGCCAACACGAGGGGCCAGCCCAGGAGATACTTCCCATACCATCCGTTTTGCGAGAGGATCGTGTTGGCAAAGTTGATCGGCAACGGAGCGTCGCCGGGCAGCGCCGTCGCGCCTGGGGGTGGCTCCGCCATCATACGGCCCGCACCGAGGATTCGCGCCTCAAACAGGTACGCCCTCTCATCCGCCTCCGGGCCCTGGGTAATGATCGCGCTCAACGCAGCCGATCCGATCAGAAAGATCCCCATCGCCGCGGCAGTCCAAACGCCGGCCCGCGCCGGTATCGGCAGCGATGGCAGCGCCGGCCCGCCGCCTTTCAATCCGTACAGCAGCGCTGGCAGCAGTAACACCGCCTGCAGAAGGATTGCCAGTAATTCATAGTGCCGCCAGGTTCGCAGCGTCGCCACAGCCACCAGAATGCCGTACAATAGCGTTCCGGCCACCAGGACGGGGATGCGGAGCGGCTGGCGCGATCCGCCCGTGCCGCGACAATCGTCGGCGACCATTATTCTCCTCCTCGATAGCGTCCCTGTGGCACGGTGCTGCGGGCAGCGCCGTGGCGGCTGCCGGACCATGGTGAGATCTACCATTGTAAACGTAATCGCTCCTCCGGCAAGAAACGCCGCGCGAGACACTGCGATTTCGTTCGCCGCACTGGCTCAGTACCGTATTCGCGCACACCGTCACGTTCATCGGTCGGTGGAGTAGTGGTTCGCGGCGGACCGGGCCGGGGCGAGAATGCGCCACCGAAATTGCGAAACGACGTGCTTAGCGGCGCTTCCTGGGGAAGATCTTGCGGATCGGCGGCCCGACAATCGTGCGGATTATAGCGTTGACGGTGCCCGCCGTGACGCGCCAATCGCGGAGGTCGAAATCGAAGAAGGCGAGCGGCGGGCGATACGACCCGATGAACTGGCGCCACGTGAGCAAGCCGTCGCGATGGTATGTGCGAAACGTGGAAATGTCGGCGGCGAGCATGATGTGGCGGAAATGGCGTCCGTGTCCGGTGACGAACGCGACCGGCTGGCCGATGACATCCAGATAGTGCAGCCAGCCGATGTCTACGCCGGCGTAGGGTGCGGCGTCCCCAGTCCCGCTGTAGCGCGGGTTGGCTTCGATCATTTTGACGCGGCCGTCCCGGGCGTCGCGCTTGAGCTCGATTTCGCAGATGCCGGAGTAACCGATGCCGCGGAGAAAACTGTCGCACAGCCGGTCAGCTTCCGCGTCCGAGACCGGCTCGACCATGCTGGCCGATCCGAAATAGGCTGGCGACGTGCGCAGTTCCCGCATCATGCACGCGCCAATCCGGCGGCCGTCGCGCCCGTAACAGGACAGATACACCAGCTTGTTGGTGTCGGGCCCTTCGATCACTTCCTGAACCACCAGTCGCGGCGTGGCGCCGGCCACTGCCTGGTACTTCCCGGCCAGTTCCGCGGCGGAGTGGGCGAGCACCAGCTTCGCACCGCGGCAAGCGTGGCCAGCCGGAAGCCGCTCCCATTCGCGATAGTGCAACGGCTTGAGCAGACACGGGAACCGCGCGGTGGAAGCGAAGTCCGCCAGATCGGCCGCCGAAGTGACGAAGCACGTGCGTGGCACCGGTAATCCGTGCTCGCCGGCCAGATCGTACTGCCGCTCCTTGGTGGCCAGGAGGGCCTGCAAAGCCGCTCCGCCGTGGCAGAATTGAAAATGCGGTTCGAGCGCGATGGCGTGCCGCGCGATCGCGGTCACGAACTGGTCCGCCGACGAGATGAGCACCGGCTTGCCGCCGATTCTGGCGCTGACACCGATCATGAACTCCAGCCATTCGGCGGGTTTGTCGTCGGGATTCGGGCACTCGAAGGAAGTCCCGTACACCGAGCGAAAACACGGCTGCGCGCGAAGCCATTCGACGCAATAGACCTTCAGCCCGCGCCGCAGCAGGTTGCGCATCAGTAAGACGCCGGTCTGAAAACCGCCCGCCACGACAACCGGCGGCCAGCCCGGCTGGGCACGCTCGGGATTCGATCCCGGGACCTCGTTCATGACACTTCAGGATACCCCGTCGCCACGCGAAACCGCATGGACGACGCCCACCGGAAAGTGCTGTGGCTGCGCTGCCGGGTTAAGATAGACTTTCGATGCGATCGAACCACGGGGCGGAGTTCACGGCGGTGGAGCGGGCTGGGAGGCACGAGTGATCGCGGCGCCCGCGATGAAGCGCATCGCGAGGTTCGCCCTGCATCGGCTGGGCGGTTTGCGACCCTTGATCTGGAGTAGCCGCAAGCGGTTCCGGATCCTGACGTATCACCGCTTTTCCCTCCCCGATCTACCGGGGGCGGTGGAGACCCTCGATAGACAGTGCGCGTTTCTCAGACGCCATTTTCAGCCCGTGCCTCTCGCGGAGATCGCGCGGAGCCTGAACACTGGGGCGCCGCTGCCTCCGGGCGCCGTGGCGGTGACGGTCGACGATGGATACCGGGACTTTCTGCAGGATGCGTTTCCCGTTTTCGAGAAGTGGCGGATTCCGGCGACGGTCTTCCTGGTGACGGATTTTGTCGACCGTAAGATGTGGCCCTGGTGGAGCCAGGTCGAGTATGCGGCACATCACGGGCGCGCGCGCCGGGTGCGGCTTTCCCTTCCGCCGGACCGTCCCGAGTGGGATCTTCCGCTGGAATCCCGGGAGCAGCGGCAGCGCGCGGAGGCGCTAATTCGCGAACAGCTCGTGAAGATCCCCGGCCGGGAGCGGCTCGCCTTCGTGGACAGCCTGGCGGACTTGTTCGATTTGGAAATCCCGCACGAGGCGCCACCGGAGCACGCGGCGCTCACCTGGGACGACGTCCGGCAGTTGGCCGCCGCGGGGGTGGAGTTTGGCGCTCACACCAAGACACATCCGATTCTGCCGCTGGAAGACGAGGCGTCCATCGAGGAAGAGATCGCCGGATCCAAGGCGCGCATCGAAGAGGAACTCGGCCGGCAGGCGCTGCACTTCTGCTACCCGAACGGAGACTACAACGACGCGGCCGTAGCTGCGGTTGCGCGCTGTGGTTTTCAAACCGCGGTTACGATCCACGCTGGGCTCAACGCTCCGCGAGCCAATCGCTACTTGCTGAAGCGCCTCAGCATCGATCTCGATTCGACCGGCGAATACTTCAGGGAACATGTGGCCGGCATGCACGTCTGAACGGCGCGGTCCGTCAGCGGCGAACCGCGTTCCGCGGAGCGGGCCCCGCCGGCAGGGGAACCTGGCTGTCGCGATTCGCCTGCATGGTTCGCATCGCTCCGGCACTGAGCGTGATGCCGAGCCCGACCATCGCCGGCAGCTTGAACGAGTAAGCCTGCGACAAGAACAGCAGAGCCACCAGATAACCCAGCATCGCCAGTAGATAGCAGAAACACCCGTTTGCGATTTCCGGGAAGCCTTCCTGCAGCGCCATGCGATAGGTCCGTAAAACCAGCAGAATGGCCGATCCGAGGCCGGCGACGAAGAAGACGAACGCGGGCACGCCGCATTCCGAAGACACTTGGGTATAGGCGTTGTGGGTCGCGTGCCAATTTCCGTGACGACCTTGCGCGCGGCTCGTCTTCCCTTCATAACTGCCGAACTGGTCGGGACCTACTCCGAATACGGGGTGCTGGATGGTGAACTTCAAACTCGTCTTGAGGAGATACTCGCGAGACTCGGAGGATTCGGCAGCCTCTTCGTGCTTGCCCCCGAACATGGAACCCAGCCGGGCGCGCGTCGCGGCAGGCAAAAGCGTTATGGCGGCCAGCGCGACGAAGACGGCAAGAGCGACCAACGCGATCTTTTTCGGCAGGGACACGTGAAACAGAATGCCCAGAAAGACCACCGCCATGCCCACCAACCCGCCACGCGAGGCGGTTCCCAGTATGGCCCACAGTCCGTACAGCAACGGACCCCATACCGCGATCCGGACTATGATCGATCTGCCTCGACCCAGCGTGAAGAACGCCAGAAACGGCAGCACCATCAGCAACTGTGCCGCCAGGTCGTTGGAATTGCCAATGCTCCCGCTCGCCTGCAGAGCCACCCGGCCGCTGGCGTCGGCTCCAAAAATGCGCGTGGCGGCCAGATTGACCACGGCGGCGGCCGCTAAGATACGGAATACGAAGCGGACCTCGCCCCAACTCAGCGCCACGCCACCGATCAACACCAGGAACATGACGTCGACACGGGCATACGACAACACCGCCGCCGCCGAACCTCCCGGCCAGGAACTGAACGGCGTGGCCAGGACCATCCAGGCGAAGAAAGCCGCCCAATAGTACGCGGCACGCGCCTGGAACGTCCGCTGCACACTTCCCATCAGCAGCGCCGACAGGATCGCCGGCGGCGCGGTCAGGTACAGAAGGTAGGTGTTGACGTGGGTGATGTAGGCGATGAGCTCGGGAAGCACGCTGAGCCGCAGGAACAGCGTGGCGAGACAAAAGTAAAGGGAGATCTTGCGAACCGGGTGGGTTTCCCACGCGTCGGCGATTGCGGGTAGGGCCGCTGCGCCCGCGGCCATCGCGCCGCCTCCCCGAGCCGCCCGGAAAGAACCGGCCACCAGCGGCTGTTGTCGATTTTGTGGCATCCCTACCAATCTAACCACAGTGCCAGAGTGCGCGCCCACCCGCACGGCGGCCGCCGCGCGATCAGGCGGTGCGCATGTATTTCCAGTAGATTCTCAGAATGTCGCGAAAGGACACCAGAAAGTCGGTGGCTTTGAGTTTGGAGCCGGCCACGTCGCGCCAGAACATGAGTGGGAATTCGTAGATGCGCGCCGCCGCGGCATCGGAGGAACCGAGCCGGCGAATGTAGCGGGCGATCAGTTCCACGTCGAACACCCAGCGGCTGCAGAATGGCTCGTCGAAGAGCTTGGCCGTTTCGGGCGAGATGCGAAATATCTTGGCACCGCACTGCGTGTCGTAAACCGGCAGACGCAACACGAGGGAGGCCACGGTGGCAAACACGCGTCCCAGGTAATGACGCGACGCGCGGCGCTCCACCTTGCGGCCGAGCAGCTTCACGCGGGAGCCGAAGACCATGTCGATGTCCGGGCGCGCCGCAAGGACGCGCAGGAATTCGCCGATGTCGTCGAGCGGAGTCGCGAGGTCGGCATCCCAGAAACCGGTAAACGCGGCGCCGCGCTCGAGCGCGGCCAGCAGACCGCGCCGCACGGCCTCCGCCTTGCCGCCGTTCCTGGCACAGACGAGCAGCGTGGCGCGGTTCTCGCGGCCGGCGCAAATCGCGCGCAGCACTTCCGCCGTGTTGTCCTTGCTGCCATCGTCGACAAAAAGTAAATCGGCGCCAGGCTTGTCGAGAAACTGTTGGAACTCCGCGACCGGCAGCCGCCGGCCTTCGTTGTAGCACGGGACGACGATCACGGCCCGGCCGGAATCCACGGTACGTTGATCCTGGGTCACTGGTTTGGAGAAGTGCGCAAGCGTTCGATTGGCCGCGGCATGGTCATTCACATCTTCGCATAGGTGCGGAGGGCGCTACCGCACGACCACTTTGTCCGTGGCTTGATTAGCGCAGTGGTCTTCCACGCGAATAGCGATGGTGTGTTCGCCGGGAGCGGCGTCGAGCGAGAGCGAGTAATCGAGCGCGAGCGAATCGGAAAGTCTGGTGACGGGGGCGGCCAGCGTCCAATCGCCGCCATCGAGCGAGTATTCGGCCTTGGCGACGTGGCTGAGCGCGTCGGCGGCATGCCAGCGCACTTCGAGCTTGCCGCCATTGCGGGTCGCGGCGAGCGCGGTGATGCGCGGCGGCGTGTTATCGATCGTGAAAACCTCGCTCGCTAATTGCCCGGTGAGCGCATCGGCGGGCGGATTGGAGGGCTCATCGGAAGCGGTGATGCGCAGGCGGTACTCGCCATCGGGGAAGGCGGTCGAATCCCAGGAGTAGTATTTCTCGGCGAGCTTCTGCTTGAGAGGCTTCCACTCGGATTCGGCTTCGCCGCGAATCTCGACCGTGTACGTCATCGAATCGCCATTTGGGTCGGCCGCCAGCCAGCGCGCGCCGATCCAGCCTTTGGCCCACTGCAGGGCGGGCGTGCCGGTGGTGGGCGAATCGAGATTCAAACTGGGCGCCGCGGCGGCCCGCTTGCCGAGCGCCGGCAGCGTCAGCGATTGCGGCTGCGCGCCGGTTGGCAAGAATGTGACGGGCGCGGGGAACTTGTAATTGGCGGGCGTGATTTCGATCTGCTCGACGCGCGGCGCGAGGTTCTTCGGCAGGTAGGCCACCGCAACCGATTCGAGTTCGGGTGAGCGGCCTTCGGCGTTGGCGCCGAGGGTGGCGCGCCATTGCACGAAGCGCGCGGCGGGAGAGGCGATGGGCGCGCCCTTCGCTTCGGCGATGGGGGCGGACCACGGACTCCAGTTGGTCTGCGGCTGATCCAGGTTGCCGCTGCGCGTGGTCAGCGCGACCTGGCCGCCGTTCAGGCGGGCTTCGAAGCTGAGCCGTCCCCATTGCGTGAACAAAGCGGCATCGAAGACATCGCTCTCGATGGTGCCTTCGCGCTCGAGACCGGGACCGATTTCATACAGCTTGCCGACGTTGCCGGTAACGGCGTAGAGGCGGCCGCCGGGTCCGATCGAGAGTGCGGTCACCTGGGTCGAGGCGGTGGCGAGCAGAAGCGTATGAAGAAACGGCGTTTCAATGCGGTACACGCTACCGTGGTTGCCGGCGCCCAAAACAGCGCGGCCCGCGGCATCGAAAGCGATCGCGTAGACGACGTCGAGCGGATTCGACCAGACGCGCTCCGGCGTGCCATCGGGATGAATGCGATACACGTCGCTGCCGCCGGCCGCGTTGGGGAGCGGCATGGCGGGCATAGGCGTGGGCGGGCGCACGGTAATTTGCGGTGTGGTTCCGGGCGGCGTGGGCGCGGGGGTGGCGGTGGCAGCAGGAGTTGCGGGAGCGATCGGCGGCGCCGGAGCTGGCGCGGATGGCGCCAGCTTGCCACCCGTCGCAGCGGCGTAGATCGAACCATCGGCCGCGACGGCAACCGCGGTCACTTCTTTCTTCGGCATCTGATAGAGGACGAAACCATCGCCAGCGGGCGAGACGCGCAGCACGAGGCCGCGCGGTTCGGTGCCCACGATCAGGTTGCCCTGCGCGTCGAGCGCCATCGAGCGCACGTGGGTCTCGCCCGAGTGGAAGAAGACGGAGCCTTTGCCATCGGGCGCGACGCGGTAAACTTCGCCGGGGTCGCCGGTGGCCACATAGAGGTTGCCGGCGGCGTCGAAGGCGAGCGACCAGACGTACTTGGTCTTGGGATCGAAGAAGACTTCCGGCTTGGCTTTGCCGGCGATGCGGTAGACCTTGCCATCGGGCGAAGTGGCGGCGTAGACGCGGTCCTTGGCATCGATGGCGATGGCCTGCACGGCGAGGCCGTCGAGTTCCGCGACCAGTTCGCCTTTGCCGCCCGGCGCGACGCGAAAGAGCTTGGCGTTGGTGCCGCCGCCGAGATAGAGCGTCCCCTTGGAATCGCGACCGAGCGCCCACAGGTAGGCGAGCGAGGTATCGAATACTTCGCGCAACTCGGGCGCCAGCGTCACCAGGCCGTCGCTGCGCAGGGAGAGTTTCTTGACGTTGCCCTTTTCGAAATCGGCGTATTCGCCTTGCGACCAGAAGCGTGTGTCGCCGGCATGGAGCGCGGCGCAAGCGGCGAAGGCAAGCGCGGCGCGGTGGAGGGAAATCGAAAGTCGGTTCATAGGTGGACTCGTAATGCGGGCATGTTGGCGGGCGGAAGCGCCTGCCCCACTTACTGGCGCGGTTTTCATTTGACGTGGATGTGAAGCGAGAAGCTGCCGGTGACGACGTAATCGAATGGCAGCGCGGCTTGCTCGACGGCGGTTTCGGGGGTGGTGAGGAAAGAGCGGCCGGGCGAGCGGCCGGCCTGCATCACGTTGAGCACGCTCGCGGGCAGGCTGGGCATGGTCTTATCGTCGAAATATGCCGTGGGGCTGGCCTCGACGAGCGAAACGTACAGGCGGTTGTTGGCGCGTTCCTGATTGAGCAGCGAAACCGTTTCGGAGACATCGAGGAAGTGGCTCATCATACCGGCCACGTTGGTCATGCGGTTGACGGTGCTCGAATCGCTCAGCAGGATGTGGTGGTCGCCCTTGGCGAGGGTCTCGGGAATGCGGATCGAGAAATCGCGTTCGATGGGGTCGCCGCGGTAAGGCCGCAGGAACACCTTGACCGGAAGCTGCTGACCGGCTTCGACGTCGCTGTCGGCGACCCAGGCGTTTTCGATGGCCGCAATCCGGCGCTCCGGCAGCAGGTCCACGGTGACATTGACCCGCTTCACTTCCGGCGTTTTCACATTATTNNGCTTCGTCGGCGAACTCGTTCAGCTCGGCGACGGAGTTATAGAGCGTGAGCATCATCAGATACGGGGTCCACTTCTGCTGCACGAAGACGTGAAAGTGGAATTCCTTTTCGCGGGAAGCGTGGTTCCTGTCGTCGAAAGCGCGCACACGCACATCGACGGGAATCATGCGGCTGGCGGCGCCGAGCGTGCCTTCGATACCGCTGTGCCGGTCCTGATGAAGCGCGCCGACGATTTCGGTCGCATTGGCCATCTTATTCGGCTGATAGGAAGAGGCGAGCGTCATCAGGACTTCGCCCTTACTCATGGGCATGTCGACGGGGCCGAGATTGAAGAAAGGATGACCGAAGGCGAGCACGCGTTTGCCATCGTTGTAAGTGACGGTGCCGAGGCCGCTGACGGTGAGATCGCCATCGACGAGGACGCCGGCCACGGTGTCGCCGGGATTGAGGGAGTGCTCCCAACCGGGGGCGGGCTGACTGCCGTGGAGATCGCCGCCGGCGCCGCCCTGCACCATGTGGACTCCCATCTGGCGGAAGAGCGGACCAAATTCGCGCAGGGTGCTATCGGCGAAACCGGAAAACGCGAGCGGCGCCTCGATCGGCTCCATGATCGGCATGTCGGCCGGCAATGCGGAGCTTGCCTCGCCGGCGGCCGCGAGTTGGTCCAACAGACCGCTGGGCACGGCGGCGCGATTGCTGCGCGGCGCGGGATTGGCCGGCGTGCGCGAATCGTCGGGACGGGATTGATCGAGGTCCTCGATTTCGAGCATCGACTGAATGGGAGTGATGCCGCAGATGGCGTCGGGCGAAAACACGCTAAGGCGGAGCGCGATGGCGCCGATCAGTTTGCCATCGATGTAGACGGGGCTGCCGCTCATGCCGCCGGCGACGTTGGTGCGCTCGGCTTTGCCGCCCATCTTGGCGACGATGACATCCTGCTTCGGCCCCCACATATCTTTCCAGCGTCCGATGACGACGATAGGGACGGGTTCGGGCTCGGTGCCCTGGAAGACGGTCCAGGCGACGCCTTTCATGCCGGGCTTGACTTGATCGAGGGGAAGGATCTCGACCTTGCCGGCCTTGGGACGCGCCATGGGCGGATCGGCGGCGAGGAGGGGGAGCGCGACAGCCGCGAGCCCGAAAAGAATCGCGGCAGTGGGCAATTTCATGTAAGTCGGGGACTCCAGTTGTTTCAATTGTACTATGGAGGGGTTGACGGACCGGCCGCGCGGCGGGTTCCAGGTGCCCGCAACCGGAGCCAGGCTGACGGCAAATGGTAGGATTGGGATATGCAGCTCACCATCCGGTTGCTCCGCGAAACTGACGGCCGCTGGATCGGCGATGTTTCCGAACTGCCTGGCGTGACGGTATACGGCGCAACGCCGGAAGAGGCCACGCTAAAGGCGAAAGCGCTTGCTCTCCGCGTGATTGCGGAAGAAATCGAGCACGGGGAATTGCCGGCGGGGGCCGACACCTTGCAGTTTTCCGTGGCGGCATGAGCGCGTGGCCGGCGGCGAAAGCCCGGCGCGTGCTGGGGGCGCTTGAGCGGATCGGGTGGAGAGTCGTTCGCACTTCCGGTTCCCATCGAACGCTGCGGCGCGACGGTTGGCCGCAGTACCGGTTCGCCTACCACGACAAAGAGGAATTGGGGCCGGTGATTCTTTCTGAGATTGCAAAACACACTGGCTTGCGCCCCGAGGATCTCTAGCGGCGGGTTCCAGGTGCCCGCAACCGTCCGGGCCGGAA
>PMKM01000198.1 GCA_003157745.1 Bryobacterales bacterium
CAGGCCGGGGGCCTGCGCCACCTGAGGTCGCGGATGCCCCCGTGCGCATGGTGCAGTTGGCGACCGCCGATCCGAACGTGGTGATCTATTGGCTATTTGAGGAAGAGGGAGAATGACGATGAAAAGAATCGCTGTCTTGCTGCTGCTCGCCGCCTTGTCCGCGGCGGCGCAGGATTATGAGAGCACGGCGCCGAAACCGCCAGCCGCCGCGGTGCAGAGGCTCTTCGTACTGCAGTATGCCGACCCCGACCAAGTGGCTCGGCTCCTGTCGATGCTTGGGGGCTCGATCAGCTACAGCAAAGAGATGCACGCCATAGCGGTGAAGGCGGACCAACGCGAGATGACCGTGATCGAGGACGCCCTCAAGCAGCTCGACGGGCCGTCGGCCGCACCCAAGAACATCGAGCTGACGGTCAACCTGATCATGGGCACCGAAGCCGAAAGCGGCATGGGCGGCGCGGTTCCCAAAGAGCTGGTGAGCGTAGTCGCACAGCTCAAGGGTGCGTTCCCTTTCAAAAACTACCGCCAGGTGGATCAAATCGAGCTGCGCACGCGCACCGGAGAGCGGGCCGAGACCAGGAGCGAAGGCGCCGTGGTTTCGCAGAATTCACTGCCTGGGTGCGTGGTAGACAAGGACGGGGCGAAACCCCAAGCCACTACGATCACAACCGACTTCGTCCTTCGCGCCGTCCGCCTGGCGCAAGATGGATCGAGCGTGCGGCTGGACAACATGGAAGCGTCCGTCAATTGGCCCGGCATTGCCAACAGTTTGAAGCTCAACGCGAGCGTGGATGTGAAAGACGGCCAGAAAGTGGTGGTCGGGCGCATCGGTGTGGCGCACGACCAAGCCCTGTTCCTCGTGTTGACCGCGCATCTGGTTCAGTAGCTTCCCGCTCGACGACCAGGCACATGCATGTCCCATCATGCGCATCGCATTGGTGGGGCATGCTTTAGCTTGCGCGTCTTTGGTTCGCCCTGTAACCCGCCACAGACTGACGGATCCAGATCTCACCTGACCGCATTTGCCAACGCCGGTTGTGATACAGTGCAGAATAAGATGGCAAAAAGCGTCAACAAAGTTATATTACTCGGCAATCTCGGCAAGGACGCCGAGACCAAGTTTACCCCTACCGGCATTTCGGTTTCGAAGTTCTCTCTCGCCACCGGCCGGCGCCAGAAGGACGCGCAGACCGGCGAGTGGAAGGACCTGACCGACTGGCACAACGTGGTGGTGTGGAAGACGGAGCACGTGTCCGGCTTCCTGCTGAAGGGCAAGCAGGTGTATCTCGAAGGCCGCATCGAGACGCGCAGTTACGAGGACAAGGAAGGCCAGAAGAAGTACTTCACCGAAGTGATCTGCGACGCCAACAGCCTGGTGCTGCTCGGCGGCGGAGCTCGCGAAGGTGGCGGAAGCGGCGGCGATTCCGACCGCGTGGTTTCGATGCCGCGCACCGCAGCCCGGCCGCAGTCCGCTCCGCCCGACGAGATGAGCCAGGGCATCACCGACGACGACGTACCGTTCTAGGCGCGGCCTTCGTGTTTATGTATGGTGAGAAGTTGGGGGCCTTCCCGCACTATTTAGGCGTGAAGGAGGCCGCACGCCATGGCCCTGACAACTCAGAACGATGCACCGGCAAGCGATCTCGCCCGGTTTGACGAGGAATGGTCGAAGACGACGAATTCTTCCGACGACTTGTATGCGGATATTCCGGACGGAGTCTACGATGCGGTCATAGAAGACGCGCATCTGACGGAGACCGTGTCAACCGGTCGCCCGATGGTCATTTGGAAACTGCGCATCCGCGGGCCGCAAGCGGCCAACCGCGCCGTGACCAGAACCCGGGTCATTACCGAGAATACTCTCCAGTACCTCAGAGAGGACCTGGAAAAGTGCGGGCTGTCGGTATCGCGCCTGTCTGAACTGCCCGCCCGCCTTGGTGAACTGGTGGACCGCCCCGTCGGAATCGACAAGCGCACGAAGGACGGCCGCTCCAATTTCTACTTCCGGCGCCAAGCCAGCCGCACGGGCGAGATGAGCCTGGGCGACGACGTGCCGTTCTAGGTCCGCGACTGTGTGATGTGGTGTCTCATTCGATGAACCGCTCCCTTTGGTCGCGGCTCCGATCAGAGCGACTTCAATCGGAGCCGCGACCAAAGGGAGCGGTTTCTCAATGGAACGAAATCTGCCGGTCGAAGAGATAGGGATGTCGCGCCGAAACCTGGGATTAGCCGGCGTCCTTCGACCGCGGCTTGCTCTGCCGCTCTTCGCTCAAGGCGCGCCCGAGCAGCGTCTTGATAACGACCTGCCGGTTGATGTGGGCGAAAACTTCCGCTGCCTCACTCGATACCCAAGTCGTCGACGAAGCTCGATTCGGCGGTGATCTTCTCACGGCCAACGAAGGTCTCCATGGCAATGACCCCGCAGAGTGCTTCCCATGCGTCCTTCCTGTTCCAGCCCTCAATCTCGTCGACCAACCGGGCATGGTTGAGGGCAAGTACATCCCGGGCAAGATCGCCGACGGTTGCTTCGGAATTTGGAAAGACGACTGCCTGATAGGGGAAAAGCAGTATCAGAAACGTTCCGACAAGCGGCGCAGGGAGCAGCGACAACAGAATCCAACCGAGGCCGAGTTGGTGGTAGATTGCCAGGGCAAGGGTTAGCCCGGCACACGCAGCCATTAGGCTCAGATGTAGCCACGCAGGGTGTTGCAGATCCGGCAGCTTCAACTTCATTGCGGCTTGGATCCGCCGCCAGTTCTCGCGCCGTCCGTCGCGTGGCAGCAGATCCTCGAGCGGTGTGGCTGGCCTGATCTGGCGCCGATCGATGCCCAGCGTTTCGACGATTCCACGCCGGGTTCGATAGAAAGCCCAGCTCGTCAAACATCGCTTGGAGCAGGGCCCATCCAGCTTCGCGACGACGAGATCATAAAGGGCACCCACGGTGTACGCATCGCGGGCCTCCTCGTCCGTGAAGTGAATCTGAAATGCATCTTCGACCGCGATGAATAAGTCAGTGCCGTCCCCACCCATAGAAATCCTCGACACAGCCATTCTAAACCCGGTCGGTTCGGCGCGACCGCGGCCGGAGCGCTGCACGACCTGCGGCGGGACGAGGGCGTCCCGCGCGGACCTGGGGGTCCGCCCCACGCGGCACGCTAGATCTTCTTGAAGAGTTTATCGAAGGCGCTACGGGCGTCTTCGGGGTTGCGCGGGGCGGGGGGACCGGCCGGGCCGTAGGACTGCGGGCCGGAGCCATTCGACGTGCCTTCGCGCGCCACCGTCACGCGCGGGCGGAAGAGGGTGCACTCGTTGGCGCCATCCTTGACCGGGATGCGCACGGGGATCGGCTTCAAGCACTGGAAGCGCGTGGAGGGCTCGAAATGCGAGCACTGCTTGCAACAATGCAGCGCGGCGCTGCACTTCGGGCATGCGCCCGTGAAATCGGTGCTCTCCGCCAGCGCCGTCGAGCAGTTGTAGCAGCGCGAGGCCGCCACGTGCTGGACCAGACGCGGCAAGCGGGGGCCGGTCACGTCGATGGGCGGACGCGGACCCTGCGGCTTGGGACTGCCGTCCCGGGGACCTCTGCCGTCGTGGTCGGTATCCATGTACCCGTGTTGTCTGTATTTGCGATCGCTGTCCATGGAGGTGTACTCCGTATCTGCGGGAGAAGAGAGCTTTCGATTATCGAATCGGCTGTTTCAGACTCTGACGAATTCCGACACAAACCACGCCCTCCACGGGCCGGTCCATGGGCCACGTGGGCGACGTGGGATTGCTAGAGGGGCGGCGGCGGGATACCCAATTGCGGGCCGAACAGGCTCGGCCTCCCGCCAGTGCCTAAACTCATACATACCACGGAATGGGGTCCGATTGCACGCTCCCTCACAATATAACTAGTACTACGGCCGCCGGCGGTGGCCGACTGCGCCGCGCGCTGGTTCTTTGGCCGGTAAATTAGGTTCGATTCAAGAACCGCTCTCTCTCGTCGCGGCTCCAGACGGGAGTGCTTTGCGACGGCTGGATGGCCGCGCGCAAAGGAACCAAATCACACGGTCGGAGAACTAACTGCCGGTGCTCCACTTCAACAGGCTGGTGCAGGGGCGGGTCAGCGGATCGTCGAAATGGTTCGGGCTGACGCGCAGCGCATAGCCGAGCCGCCCGGTGCGGTCGGGCAAGATCTCTTTCCCGAATACGGTGGCCGCGCCCTGTTGCTCGAACACCGGCAGCACCAACACCTCGGTCTCTTCCAGGTGGCCGTTGCTGCCCACGCGACCCATCACCAGTTCCACTCGCACGTCGTCGGGCCGCAACCCCGCCAGGTCGATGGTAGCGCGCACCGGCACCGGTTTGCCGCTGATCCAGGAGCCGGTCGGGCCGTCGCCGGAATCGACGAATCGCACCTGGTCCCAGACCTCCCGCACGCGCGCGTTCCAATGCGCCCTGTCGTGGGTGAGGCGGAAGTGTCCGGCCTCGGCGCGCAGGTGCTGCTCGTGAGCCGGCTGGTACAACTGCTCCATGTATTCTTTCACCATGCGCCGGCAATCGAACTGCGGCGTGATGTACATGAGCGATTGCTTCACCCGCCGCACCCATTCGCGCGGGGCCTGTTCGCGCCGTTCGAAGAACATGGGTACGATTTCGTTCTCGAGCAGGTAATAGATGGCGCTGGCGTGCAGCGCGTCCTGGTCCTCGGAATACGGTTCGCGCTCGCCGATTGCCCAGCCGCCCGAATTCTCGTAGGCTTCGTCGAACCAGCCGTCCAAAATGCTCAGGTTGAGCACGCCGTTGATGGCCGCCTTCATGCCGCTGGTGCCGCAGGCTTCCTCGCCGCGCCGCGGATTGTTGACCCACAGATCCACGCCCTGCACGAGTTCGCGGCCCACCTTCATGTCGTAATCTTCGACGAAGACGACATGCTTCCACAACTCGGGATCGCGCGAAAGCTGGACGATCTCGCGGATGAAACTCTTGCCGGGCTGGTCCTTGGGATGCGCCTTACCGGCGATCACGATCTGTACCGGCATTTCCTTATTCAGCAGGATGCGCTTGAGCCGTTCGACATCGCGGAACAGCAGCGTGGCGCGCTTGTAGGTTGCGAAGCGGCGCGCGAAACCGATGGTGAACGCGTTCGGGTCGAGCACCTCGCTCGAATGGCGCACCTCGGTCACCGGCGCCTGCCGCCGCGCCGCCGACGAACTCTGCCGCTCGCGGACGAAGGCCACCAGCCGCCGCTTGCGCCGCCGGTGCGCCTCGAGCAGCTCTTCGCCGGGGATGTCTTTCACTTGTTCCCAAATCGAGACGTCGTTGAACCGCTCGCGCCAGTCCGGCTGGAGGTATTGGTCGTAGAGCCCGGCCAGGTCGGCGTTGAGCCAGCTCGGCGCGTGAACGCCGTTGGTGATCGACGTGATGGGAACTTCCCACACCGGCAATTGCGGCCACAGGTCGTGGAACATCTCCTGCGAGACGTTCCGGTGCAGGCGGCTCACGGCGTTGCGGTACGCCGACGTCTTGAGCGCCAGTACGGCCATCGAAAAGCGCTCGTCGCGGTCGGCCGGGTTACGGCGGCCGAGGGCCATCAACTGGTTGAAGTCGATGCCGATCTCCGTGCAGTAGGCGGAAAAATAGTGGTACATCATGCCGGGGTCGAACAGGTCGATTCCGGCCGGCACCGGCGTGTGCGTGGTGAATACGTTACTCGACCGCGCGGCGTCGAGCGCCTCTTCGAAGGTGAGCTTCTCCGCCGCCATGAAGCGCCGGACCTGCTGGAGCACCAGGAACGCCGAGTGTCCTTCGTTCATGTGGAACACGGTGGGCTTGAGGCCGATCGCCTCGAGCGCCCGCATGCCGCCGATTCCGAGCACGATCTCCTGCCGGATGCGCGTGTCGATGTCGCCGCCGTAGAGCGAATCGGTGATGTCGCGATCCTGCGGCAGCACGTTCTCCGCCACGTTGGTGTCGAGCAGGTAAAGCGTGATGCGTCCGACATCCAGTTTCCAGACCTGGATGTAGATGTCGCCGGTCGGCAGCGGCACGGTGACTTTCAAATCGTGCCCCGCCGCGTCCTTGAGGGGAACCAGCGGCAGCGTATAGAAATCGTTGGTCGGGTAGCGCTCCTGCTGCCACCCGTCCGGATTCAACACCTGGCGGAAATATCCCTGTTGATAGAGAAGCCCGATCCCCACCAGCGGGTAATCCTGGTCGCTCGACGATTTCAGATGATCGCCCGATAGAACCCCCAGGCCGCCCGAGTACACCGGCAGGCACTCGGTGAGACCATACTCGGCGGAGAAGTAAGCAATCAGCTTGCCATCGGCCGGCGGGGGCGCCTTCTTCACGTGCGAGTCGAAAGTCTCGCAGGCCAATTTGTACAGCGCCAGATAGCGCGGATCGGCCGCCGCCTTGTCCAGCGTCGTTTGCGGCACGCGGCCCAACATCAGCACCGAGTTGTAACCGCACTCGCGCCACAACGCGGGGTCCAGGCGCCGGAACAGGGCGCGCTGCAGCGGCTCCCAGCTCCAGATGATGTTGTAGGCGAGTTCGGTCATTCTGGAGAGCGCAGCCGGCAGCGCCGGGCGAACCAGAAACTCCCGAATCGGTTGGATGTGAAACGGCATACGCCTTAGGCTCCCTTTACAATAACAAAATCGTCAAAACCCGGAATAGACTGCACGCCGGCAGCCCCGTTTGCGTCAGACTATAAGAAGGTCATGCGTCTGGCGCCAATTATCTGGATGATCGCGGCCACCACGGGGTGGGCAGGCGAATTCGCCGTCTTCGCGAGCGGATCGCGATTACACGTGGACGGTCATCAACTTACGGGCGCTCAGGTGCGCCTGTATTCGGGCACCGGCTACACCGAAATCGCCGGCTCCGCCATCGTCGGGTTCGAACCCGATGAGCTGCCCCCGCCTGAGCCGCCGAGTGAACCGCAAAAGGCGGTCCCGGTTGCCCCCATCGCCCGCATCGCCCCGCTCGAGCTGGCCGACGCAGCCGCCGATAAGTACGGTCTGCCCCGCCAATTGGTTCGCAGCGTCATGGCTGCCGAATCCGGGATGAACCCGCGGGCATTATCTCCCAAGGGCGCGGTAGGCCTCATGCAACTGATGCCACTCACGGCCCAGTACCTGGGAGCCGATCCGCACGACCCCGCGCAGAACGTCGATGCCGGCACCCGCTACCTGCGCGACTTACTCGTCAAGTACGACGGGCTGCTCTGGCACGCTCTCGCCGCCTACAACGCCGGACCCGAGGCCCTGGAGAAATATCATAACCAAATTCCGCCCTACCAGGAAACCATCCGCTATATCGAAAAAATCGATCGGGATCTCAAGCGGACCCTGGCCGCGTCGCAATAGCTTGGTGACGCCCTCAGTCTAACGCGGTGTCAAGCTTCGGGCGCAATGCAAAGCGCCGCCATCCAATCCTGCAACGCCTGCGGCAACGGAGAAACTATGGTGACCGGCTCTCCATCGGTGGGACGAAAGAAGCGGATGCGGTGGGCGTGCAGGAAGAAGCGCCCGAGCGGCGCGCAGCCGGGGACTTGTGCCGGCGCGCCGTAGAGCGTGTCGCCGGCGACGGGGTGGCCGATGCTGGCCATGTGGACGCGGATCTGGTGGGTGCGGCCAGTGCCGATCCTGACTTCGAGAAACGTGAAAGCGGCCAGGCGCGCGGCGACGCGGTATTCGGTGTGCGCGGTGCGTCCCTCCCGCAGGCGCGCCGTCATACGGGTGCGGTGGACGGGGTCGCGCGCAATCGGCTTATCGATGGCGCCGCTCTCCTGCTTCACGGCGCCATGCACCAGCGCCAGGTAGACCTTTTCGACGCGGCGGCTGGAGAACTGGACGGCCAGCTTGCGGTGCGCGAAGTCGTTCTTAGCCACCAGGATGACGCCGCTGGTGAAGCGGTCGAGACGGTGGACGATGCCGGGCCGCATCTCGCCGCCGACCCGCGAGAGCGCGCCGAAGCGGTGCAGCAGCGCGTTCACCAGCGTTCCGGAATGGACGCCCGCGCCGGCGTGGACAACCATGCCAGCGGGCTTATCGACCGCCACCACGTCGTCGTCTTCGTAGAGGATGGAGAGCGGAATCTCCTCCGGTTCCGCGTGCAGCGGCGGCGGATCGGCCGGTTCCACCTGGATGGCTTCGCCGCCGCGAACGGTGTAGGAGGCGCGCGCGGCGGCGCCGTTCACCAGCACGCGGCCATTGCGGATCCACTCCTGTATGCGGGAGCGGCTGTACTCGGGCAGGCGTTCGTGCAGCACGTTGTCGAGGCGCCGGCCGGCTTCGGCGTTCCCGGCGGTGAAATCCGCCATAAGTTTCCAGTGTAGTGCGGGGCGCGGAAGGACGAGATACTTGTCTGCGAGGTTCGGTTCGATTGAAGAACCGCTCCCTGTGGTCGCGGCTCCGATTGGAGTCGCGACTACGGGGAGCTTTCTTTTTGGGAGCGGGCTGTGTTTCAGGGTGCGACTGCCCCCTATGGTCGCGGCTCGGATTGGAGTCGAGACTATGGGAAGGTTTGTTCTTTTTGGGGCGGGGTGTGTTGCGGGGTGCGACCGCTCCCTATGGTCGCGGCTCCGATTGGAGTCGCGACTATGGGGGAGCTTTCTTTTTTGGGGGCGGGAATTCGGTTTCGTGGGGACGCAGGGCAACCTGAAGGATGCCCCACCATCTATGTCGGCGCGTCTCCGGCGGCGGGCGCGGGCGGTGGAGCGGTGGCCGGCGCGGCCAGTGGACGCCGGTCGTAGAATTGCACGCGGCAGAACCGGCAATGGAACAGGTTGCCGTGGCAGAGGCGTTCGAGCAGGTTTAAAAAGCCGCCCTGCACGCTATCGATCACGTCGAGCTCGGCCAGCCGCGTCAACCGGTAGGTGCCGCATTTCGGGCAACGCGCGTGCGGCCCGAAGTGCAGCCGGAAGGGCCGCGGCATGTACTGCTCGCGGTTGCACAGGCAGCATTGGAAGATCGCCATATAGGAAATGCGCTCGATGGGCGTGCGGTGAATCCGCCGCAATTTGCCCCCGCAGTGTATACACTTACGCACAGGCGTCCGACCACTAGTATTAACGCAATTTGCGGAACCGGCACAACTGGCGTCACAATAAGAGGTTCGCCCTTTTTCCACCCGAAGATAAGTCCCTTATGCTCGACAGAATCTCCGTGCATGGTGCGCGGCAGCACAATCTGAAGAATATCGACGTGGAAATCCCGCGCAACGCGCTGACCGTCATCACCGGTCTGAGCGGGTCGGGGAAATCCTCGCTCGCCTTCGACACCATCTANNCTGGACCAGATGGAGCGGCCGGATGTGGATTCGGTGGACGGCCTCAGCCCGGCGATTTCGATCGAACAGAAAACGACCAGCCGCAGCCCGCGCTCGACCGTGGGCACGATCACCGAGATCTACGATTATCTGCGCTTGCTCTATTCCTCGATCGGGGTGCCGCACTGCCCGGTGTGCGGCAACGAGATTTCGCGCCAGACCACGGAGCAGATTCTGCANNGCGCTGAAGCCGGAAGACCGCATCATGGTGATGGCGCCGATCGTGCGCGGGCGCAAGGGCGAATACAAGAAAGAGCTGGAAAAGCTGGCGCGACAGGGCTTCGTGCGCGTCCGCGTGGACGGGGTGCTGCGGTCGCTCGAGGACGATTTCCGGCTCGACAAGCGCCGCAACCATACGATTGAAGTGGTGGTCGACCGCCTGCTCGTGAAGCGCGGAATCGAGAAGCGCCTGGAAGCGTCGATCGAGATCGCAACCAAGCTGGCCGATGGGCTGGTGCTGGTTTCGGTGGTGAACGGCGAGGAGCGGCTATACTCGCAGAAGCTGGCCTGCACGACGTGCGGCGCCAGCATTCCGCAACTGGAGCCGCGCTCATTTTCCTTCAACAGCCCGTACGGCGCCTGCGAGGATTGCCACGGCCTGGGCAGCCGGTGGACGTTCGATCCGGCCAAAGTGATCGCCGACCCATCGAAGCCGCTGCTCGATGGCGGGCTGGGGCCGGGCGCCGGTTCCTGGGCAGTCCAGCAGGGACTGGAAGCGCTGGCGCGGCGCGCGAAGATCGATTTAGCGGCGCCCTTCGAGAGCTTGCCCAAAGCGGCGCGCGCAACTCTGCTGAACGGCGCCGGCGGCACGCCCGGCATTCTCGGCATCCTGCAGCAGTCCTACGACGATGCGGCGGAAGCCTACCGCGAGTGGTTGACCGAATACATGTCGCCGATCGAGTGCGCAACCTGCGGCGGCAAGCGGCTGCGTGCGGCCAGCCTGGCGGTGCGGGTGAAGAATTTCTCGATCGCGGAATTCACCGCGCTGCCGGTGGCGCGCGCGCTGGTGACGGTGCGCAATTGGGAATTCGGCGATCGCGACATGCAAATCGCCGGGCGCGTGCTCGACGAGATCCGCCGGCGGCTCGAGTTTTTGTCTTCGGTGGGTCTCGATTACATCAGCCTGGAGCGCTCCGCCGCCACGCTTTCGGGCGGCGAATCGCAGCGCATCCGGCTCGCCACGCAGATTGGCTCGAAGCTGCGCGGCGTGCTCTACGTNNTACGTGCTCGACGAGCCCTCGATCGGTCTGCACCCGCGCGACAACCAGCGCCTGCTCGAGACGCTGGCCCATTTGCGCGACATGGGCAACACGGTGCTCGTGGTGGAGCACGATGCCGAGACCATCGAGCGCGCCGATTATGTCATCGATCTGGGCCCCGGCGCCGGCCGCCTGGGCGGTTACCTGGTGGCCGCCGGCGATCCGGCCGCGATTGCCGCCAATCCCGCATCGCTCACCGGCCAATACCTTTCGGGCGCGCTCGGAATTCCGGTGCCGGCCGAGCGCCGCGCGCCGGGCGAAAACCAGTTGCTCATTCGCGGCGCCCGCCAGCACAATTTGAAAAATCTCGATGTCGCGATTCCGCTCGGCCTGTTGACCGTGGTCACCGGCGTTTCGGGCAGCGGCAAATCCACGTTGATCAACGAAATCCTCTACCGCTCGCTGGCGCGCGAAATCTACGGTTCGCACGAGGAGCCGGGCGCGCACGATTCGATCGAAGGCATCGCCCTGCTCGACAAAGTGATCCGCATCGACCAGGCGCCGATCGGCCGCACGCCGCGCTCGAATCCCGCCACGTTTACCGGCCTCTTCACGCCGATTCGCGATCTCTACGCCATGCTGCCNNAACGTCAAGGGCGGACGCTGCGAAGCGTGCCAGGGCGACGGATTGAAGCGCATCGAAATGAACTTTCTGCCCGACGTCTACGTCACCTGCGATGTGTGCCGCGGGCGCCGCTACAATCGCGAAACCTTGCAGGTGAAGTTCAAGGGCTACTCGATCGCCGACCTGCTCGACGCGACCGTGGAGGATGCCCTCCCGCTGATGGAGAACCTGCCGCAGATTCGCGCCAAGCTGCAAACGCTGCACGATGTCGGACTGGGGTACGTGCACCTGGGCCAGTCTTCGACGACGCTTTCCGGCGGCGAAGCACAGCGCATCAAGCTGGCCAAGGAATTGAGCAAACGGCAGACCGGCCGCACCTTCTATCTGCTCGACGAGCCCACCACAGGCTTGCATTTCGACGATGTGCGCAAACTGCTCGACGTGCTACAACGGCTGGTGGGGTTGGGCAATACGGTGGTGGTGATCGAGCACAANNAAGACCGCCGACTGGATTATCGACCTGGGTCCGGACGGCGGCGAATACGGCGGACGCGTGGTCGCCTCCGGCACGCCCGAGCAAGTGGCGCGGTCGAAGAAGAGTTACACCGCCGAGGCGCTGCGCAAAGTGCTGGGCAAAGGAGAGGCCGCATGAGCCGGTACAGCAGGCAACCGCTCGAATTCACCGGGCTGCACACGGTGGGACTGCGCGAACGCGGCGGCAAGGTCCGCACGGCGGACTTCGCGCGCGCCTACGCCAAGGGTTCCGGCATGAGCGCCTGGTTCGATTCGCTGCCGCGCATCCTGGCCAGCGCCGATTTGCGCAAAGTGGCGGAGGCAATCGTTGCCGCGCGCGCGCGGAAGCGGGCCATCATCTGGGGCCTGGGCGGGCACGTGATTAAATGCGGCCTCGCGCCGGTGCTGATCGACCTGATGCGGCGCGGCTACGCGACCGTGTTCGCGATGAATGGCGCGGCGGCGATTCACGATTTCGAAATCGCTCTGGCCGGGCAGACCAGCGAGGACGTAGAGGCCGCGCTGCCCGACGGCCGCTTCGGTTCGGCGGAAGAGACTGGCCGCGAGATGAATGAGGCCATCGCCACTGCCGCGCGCGATAGCCTTGGCATCGGCGAAGCGCTGGGGCGCCGCCTGGAGACTTTGGCCGATCCTGCCTGCGCGCCGTACAGTCTTCTGCTGGAGGCTTATCGCGCCGCCACGCCCGTCACGGTGCACGTCGCGATGGGGACCGATACGCCCCACACGCATCCGTGCGCCGACGGCGCGGCCATCGGCGCGGGCTCGCATCGCGATTTTCGCCTGCTGTGCTCTTATGTCGCCGACCTGGACGATGGCGGCGCGTATTTGAATATCGGCTCCGCCGTCGTGATGCCGGAGGTCTTTCTGAAAGCGGTTTCCGCCCTACGCAACCTCGGCCACCCGCTCGCCGGATTCACTACCGCCAATTTCGATTTTCTGCAACACTACCGCCCGCGCGTGAACGTCGTCCAGCGCCCCCATGCCGGTTCGGGCGGCGCCGGCTATTCGATCACCGGCCATCACGAGTTGATGATTCCGCTGCTGGCCGCGGCCCTGATCGAGAAGGATTCATGACGCCGGAAGAGACGCCCGCACCTTTCGCACCCGCCTCCATCGAGCCGCCCGCGCCCGCCGCCCCGCCACCACCCGCGCCGGAGCGCGATCCGTTCTGGGGCTACGCGGACGTGCTCTGGTTTATCGGCCTGGCGATTCCCTGCATGTTGGCGAGCTGGATCGTCGACTGGCTGGCGGTGAAGTGGATCAAAGTGGAAGTGGTGCGCCTGGCCATCGGCATGTTGGTGTTGTACGGCCTGCTGTTCGGCTCGCTGCGCATGATGTTCCGCGTGATCTACGATCGCCCCTTCTGGCGCTCGCTCGGCTGGACGCCGCTTCGGCTGCCGCCGCTGATGGTCGTGCTGGCGGGCATGGTGGCCGCGGTCCTGGTCGCGCTGGCGAGCAGCCTGATCCACACGCCCACGAGTGAGAACCAGATGACCCAGTTGTTGGAGACGCGCGCCGACCTGCTGGTGATGGGCACGCTCGCCATCACGCTGGCGCCGCTCTGCGAGGAGCTCGCCTTCCGCGGATTCCTCCAGCCGCTTCTCGTCCGCAGCCTCGGCGCGGCACCCGGCATTCTGCTGGCTGCCGTTCCGTTCGGCGTGCTCCATTTCCACGAGTACGGCAATTCCTGGCGTCACGCCGTGATCCTCTCGCTGGCCGGCGCCGCCTTCGGCGTCATGCGCCACGCAACCCGTTCCACCAAGGCCTCCGCCCTTATGCACGCGTCTTACAATGCGCTGATCTTCATCGCCCTCATGACTCAAAAAGGAATTCTGCCCCACTTATGATAGAGACGATCCAATGGATTGACGGCGCCGTGGTCATGATCGACCAGACCCGGCTGCCGCTCGAAGAAAAGTACGTCACCTGCCGCAGCTACCAGGAAGTGGCCGGGGCCATTCGCGACATGATCATTCGTGGCGCGCCGGCGATTGGCGTGGCGGCGGCGATGGGCGTCGCGCTGGGCGTACTCGAGGCACCCGAAACCAGCCTTGGCGCGCGCTTCGAGGAGATCTGCGCCACGCTCGCCGCCACCCGTCCCACCGCCGTCAACCTCTTCTGGGCCATCGACCGCATGAAGCTCGTCTACGCGAGCATGGCCGGCCGGCCCATCGCGGAGATCCGCCGCCGCCTGGTGGAGGAAGCGCTGCTGGTGCGCGAAGAGGACATCGCCATCTGCCGCGCCATCGGCCGCAACGGCGCGGCGCTGGTGCCGGACGGCAAGACGGTGCTTACGCACTGCAACGCCGGCGCGCTGGCGACCGCCGGATATGGAACCGCGCTCGGCGTGATTCGCGCCGCCGTCGAAGCCGGCAAGCGGATCGACGTTTTCGCCGATGAGACGCGCCCCTTCCTGCAAGGTGCGCGCCTCACGACGTGGGAGTTGCAGCAGGACGCGATCCCGGTCACCCTCATCACAGACAACATGGCCGGCCACTTCCTGAAGTCCGGCCGCATCGGCNNCCGCATCGCCGCCAACGGCGACGTCGCCAACAAAGTGGGAACCTATTCCGTGGCCGTGCTGGCGAAGGAGAATGGCGTGCCGTTCTTCGTCGCCGCGCCCATTTCCACGCTCGACCTGACACTGGCCTCGGGCGACGCGATCCCCATCGAACAGCGCGCCGCCGATGAGGTCACCCACGTTTTCGGCACCCGCATCGCGCCGGAGGGAACCGTGGTCGAGAACCCTGCTTTCGACGTTACCCCCGCCCGCTACGTCGCCGCCATCATCACCGAAAAGGGCGTCGCCCGCGCGCCCTTTGAAGAGTCGCTCAGAAAACTGGTAAGTTGAGAAGTGAATATGCGAACGATCCTGATAACTCTCCTATGCTCCTTTGCGTTGGTGGCCGCCGACGCCCCGCGGCGCGCTCCGGGCTTCTGCCTCCCCGACCTGAAGGGCCAGTTTCACGACCTGGCCGATTATCGCGGTAAGGTCCTGATCCTCGAATTCCTCAAGACCGACTGCCCGCACTGCGCCGAATTCACTGGAGTGCTGGCCCAGGTCGAGCCGAAGTACGGCGACAAGGTTGCCATATTGGCGGTTGCCCACACCGGGACCGACTCGGCCCAGAACATCATCAAGTACATCGAAGGCCACAAGCTGACTTACCCCGTCGCCGTCGATATGGGCCAGATGATGTACTCCTACGTGCGCAGCCCGCAAGGCGCCAACCTGCCGCGCGTGTACATCATCGATCCCGCCGGCTCCATCCGCGCGGACGCCGAATATAGCCTCTTGTCCCACGATCTCTTCGAAGCCAAGGGCCTGTTCGCCGAAATCGATCGTCTGCTGAAGAAGTAGGCGTACGGGCAAGCTAAAGCACGCCCCACCTACGCTGTCCGAGCCGTTGGTGGGGCATGCTTCAGCTTGCCCGTTATTTTCGTGGTCTTGGTCCGTGCAGGGCCTCTACTTCTTCTGGCTCAGCTTCAGGTTGATCGTTATCAGCTTGCGCGTGTCGAAGGAACTCAGCGGGTGGGGGTTGCTCCATGTGCCGTGGTTTTCGGCCTTGAGCTCGTAATCGATATCGGGGCTGAGATCTTGAAAACGGTAGGCGCCGTCCTTCTGCGTGAAGAACGAGCGGATCTGCAGCGTCTTGGTGTTCTTCAGATAGACCACCGCGCCGTCCACCAGACTGTCGTCCTGCGCCGTGACCGACCCTTGCACGGTCCGCGTGTGGCTGTCGGCCGCCAATCCGGCGCCGGCGGCGAGCACGAGTGCCGCCACTATCAGCGCCAGCGAGCGGCGCGCAGTGCCCGGCGCGCGTTCGTCGAGCGGTCCAATCCTCGAAGGCATCCTATTTCCAATCCTCGTCTTCCGCTTCTTCTTCTTCGTCGTCGTCGTCGTCGAAATCCGCGTCCTCTTCGTCGTCGTCCAACTCGTCGGCTGAAGCCAACTCCAGAGGACCGGTGCCGACTACCCGGAGATCGGCCCCGCACTCATCGCAACTGAGCGGGTCGCCTTCGTCGAGGTCTTCTTCCTCGACGTCGATTACGCTCTCGCATTCCGGACATTTGACCATCGATCCATGCCTCCCGAAACTACTGTTATACGATAGATTGCCGCCGGCGCGACTTGGTTTCCGCCTTTCGGACCTTATTTGCTCGCGGCCGGGCGCGCCAGCCGCCGCCGGGTTGTCGCCGGCACGATTCCTTTCATCCGCAGATAGGTGAACAACTGCTGGCGATGCGTCAGTTCGTGCTCTTTAATCGTCTGCAGCATCTCGAGCCGCGTCACCATCGCGCCATCCATGCGCTTCACCATCCCGGCCCAGAACTCCGCCGTCCGCCCGCTCAGTTGCGCGGCGCGTTCGTTCGCCGATTCGCCCAGCCGGCGCACCAGCTCGGCCGGTTCCAGCTTCTCCGGAATGTGCGCCACCTGGCTCGCCACGCGCGCCCGGAAATCGGGCACGGTGAAATCCGTTTCGCCCGCCAGCAACAGGCCGGTCAGGGCGTGCGTGGACACCAGGATGTGGCGCGCGATCTCGCCGAAGGTCTGCAACCCGGCCGCCGGCCGGTAGTCGAATTCGCCCGCCGGAAACTCCGCGACCGCGGTGCCCGTGTCCTGGCGAATGCCCTTCCAGGATTCGATAACATATTCGACTCTGACCATGCCCTCATTGTACCCGCAAGATGGATGGCGGGGAATGCTTCGGCTTGACGGGACGAATCGCCATGCGGCATCCTGATGCTATATGGCTCACCCCGAAACGACCGCGCCACACGTTCGACTCGGGCTGACAGACCGTCCGATCCGACAGCCGTTATTCAGCCGTCGATTGGTGGAGAATCTCGCCAACGAAGACCCAAACCAGCAGGATCGGCTGGTTGATGAATTCCGCGCCTTGATTCTTGGCCGTTGTAACAGATCCGTCGCGTAAGCCCGCCCCGCTCCGCCGGTATAATAATAGATACCAATGCACTTGAAACGCGAAGAGAGGGTTGTCGACCTGAATCCGCAGGAGACTGCGGAGTGGGTGGAGGCGCTCGATCAGATCCTGGACGAAACCGGACCGGACCGCGCGGCGTTCCTGGTCGAGAAGTTGTCGGAACGCGCCAGGGCCGGCGGCGCCGAGCTGCCTATCCGCCTCAACACGCCATACATCAACACGATTCGCCCGGACGAGGAAGTTGCCTATCCCGGCGACCGCGCCATGGAGCGGCGCATCAAGAGCCTGATTCGCTGGAACGCCATGGCCATGGTGGTTCGCCAGAACAAGTACGACTCCGGCATCGGCGGTCACATTTCCACTTACGCTTCTTTGGCCACCCTGCTCGAAGTCGGCTTCAACCATTTCTTTCGCGCCACCTATGGCGAGCTGCCGGGCGACCTGATTTACTTTCAGGGCCACGCCTCGCCGGGCGTCTACGCGCGCGCTTTTCTCGAAGGCCGCCTGAGCGAGGATCGTCTCAAGAACTTCCGCCACGAGTTGCGCGAGGCGCCCGGCCTGTCTTCTTACCCGCACCCGTGGCTGATGCCCGATTTCTGGCGCTTTCCCACCGTGTCGATGGGCCTGGGGCCGATCAACTCGATCTACCAGGCGCGCTTCATGCGCTATCTCGAAAACCGCGGCGTGATCCCGGTCACCGCGCGCAAAGTCTGGGCGTTCCTGGGCGACGGCGAAACCGACGAGCCGGAATCGATGGGTTCGCTCACGCTCGCCTCGCGCGAGAAGTTGGACAATCTCATCTTTGTCGTCAACTGCAATTTGCAGCGCCTGGATGGCCCCGTGCGCGGCAACGGCAAAATCGTTCAGGAGCTCGAAGCGGCATTCCGCGGCGCCGGTTGGAACGTCATCAAGTTGATCTGGGGCGAGGACTGGGACGCCCTGCTCGCGCGCGACTCCTCCGGCCTGCTGATCAAGCGCATGGGCGAAGTGGTCGACGGCGAATATCAGACTTACATCACCCGAAACGGCGCTTACATCCGCCAGCATTTCTTCGGTAAGTACCCCGAGTTACTCGACCTGGTTGCGCACTTGAGCGACGAGGAACTGTACAAGCTCCACCGCGGCGGCCACGATCCGCGCAAGGTGTTCAACGCTTTCAAAGCCGCCACCGAGTTCACGGGCAAGCCCAGCGTTGTGCTGGCGCACACCGTGAAAGGCTACGGGCTCGGCGAAGCCGGCGAAGGCCGCAACATTTCGCACCAGCAGAAGAAGCTCAACGAAGCCGAGCTGGAGCACTTCAAGTCGCGTTTCGAAATTCCCATCCCCGACGATGCCGCGCGCGCGGCGTCCTTCTATCGCCCGCCCTCGGATAGCCCGGAAATCGCGTATATGCAGGAGCGCCGCCGCCAGTTGGGCGGGTATGTTCCCAGCCGCACCGTGCCGCCGCCGCAGATCGCCGCGCCGCCGCTCGAGTACCTGCAGGAGTCGCTCGAAGGCTCCGCCGGCCGCGAGGTTTCGAGTACTATGGCGCTCGTCCGCGTGCTCACCCTGCTCCTCAAGCATCCCGAAATCGGCAAGCGCGTGGTCCCCATCATCCCCGATGAAGCGCGCACGTTCGGCATGGAATCGCTCTTCCGCCAGTACGGCATCTACGCCAGCCAGGGGCAGCTTTACAAACCGCACGACGCCGAGATGTTCCTGTACTACAAGGAATCGAAGGACGGGCAGATTCTNNGGCTTCCAGCGCGTGGGCGACCTGGTGTGGGCCTTCGGCGACGCGCGCGGCAAGGGCTTCCTTTGCGGCGGCACGGCGGGCCGGACGACGCTCTCTGGCGAGGGGCTCCAACATCAGGACGGCCACAGCCTGGTGCTCGCTTCCACGGTTCCCAGTTGCGCGGCCTACGATCCGGCTTACGCGTACGAAATCGCCATCATCGTGCAGGACGGCATTCGCCGCATGTACGAATTGCAGGAAGATCGTTTCTATTACCTCACCCTGTACAACGAAAACTACGCCATGCCGGCGATGCCGCCGGGCCTCAACCCCGAAGGCGTACTGAAGGGCATTTACCGCTTCCGGCCCGCGCCCGAAGGCAACGCCACGGTGCAGCTTTTCGGCAGCGGTCCGATCCTCAACGAAGCCATTCGCGCTCAGGAGATTCTCTCGAGCCAATACGGCGTGGCCGCCGACGTGTGGAGCGTCACCAGCTATAACGAACTGCGCCGCGACGCGCTCGATGCCGAACGCTGGAACCGCCTGCATCCCGGCCAGCCCGCGCGCGTGCCCTACATCGTGGCGGCGCTCGCCGGCGCCGAGGGCCCCATCGTCGCCGCAACGGATTATATGAAGGTGGTGGCCGACCAGGTGGCGCCGTGGCTTACCGGCCGCATGGAAACGCTCGGCACCGACGGTTTCGGCCGCAGCGATAATCGCGAACACCTGCGGCGGCACTTCGAAGTGAACGCCGAATCGATGGCCACGACCGCGCTTTCGCGTCTGGCCCGCGATGGCCGGTTCGACATGGAAAAAGCGCAAGCCGCGTTTGCCGAGTTGGGCGTGGATACGGAGAAGAGCGACCCGGCGCGGGCGTGATGCCCTCTGCCGCTGGCCGACCCTGAATGCTAACGGAGCCGCGACCGGAGGGAGCGGTCGCACCAGAAACTACGTAACGAGGTCTGACTTTCCAATGCAAGCCGGACAACGCATCGCCGCCACCGGAATGGTCATCACCGCCGCGCTCGCCCTGGTGAAGATCCTCACCGGCCTCGCCGGCCATTCGACCGCCGTCGTGGCGGATGGCATGGAATCCGCCGGCGACGTGTTTTCTTCCGGCATGGTCCTGATCGGTCTCACCGTCAGCTTCCGACCCGCCGATTCCAATCACCCGTATGGCCACGGCCGCGCCGAGATCCTCAGCGGCCTGATGGTGGGCCTGGTGCTCGCCGCCGCCGGCGCGCTGATTTCCTACGGGTCCTTTCTGCGCATCGGCCAGCCCCACGAGCCGCTGCGTTGGTTCGTCGTCTGGCCGTTGCTGGCTTCTCTGGTGGCCAAGAGCGGCCTCGCCACGGCCAAATTTCAAGTGGGAAAACGCATGCGCAGCGCCGCCTTGATGGGCGACGCCATGCACGATACCACCGACTGCGTTTCCGCTCTGGTCGCGCTCACCGCCGTCGGGCTGACCATCGTCTCCCCGCTGCGTTTTTTCAATGCCGACCGTTACGGTGGCCTCGGCGTCGGCATCATTATCATTCTCGCCGGCGTGCGCGTCGCGCGCGAAACCGCGCTCCAGTTGATGGATACCATGCCCAGCGACAAGATGATCGCGGAAATCCGCGCCGCCGCCGCCCAGGTCCCCGGCGTACTCGGCATCGAGAAGTGCTTCGCCCGCAAGACCGGCCTCAGCTACCACGTCGACCTGCACATGGAGGTCGATCCCGAAATGACCGTCCGCCAGTCTCACGAAATCGCCCGTGACGTCCGCGTGCGCGTCGTCAAACAGGTCGGTTGGGTCGCAGACGTCCTCGTTCACGTCGAGCCCTCTCCCCAAAAGGTCGCGTGTCGCGCAACCCGCGACTGAGAACACCTAGCGGAACTCGTTTCGCGCCCCGGAGGAAGAGTAATGAGGCGCCCGTTTTCTCATCCTGAATCCCGAAGTCGACTTGGAACGCACTTGGCTGAATCCGTGCCCCGATTCAAGGACAATGGGCGACTTCGGAATTCAGGTTGGGTGGATCCCACGCCGGCAGGGGCGGAGGTCAGGCGACGGCGGATTCCTGGCGGGCCAACTCGGCGGCGTAGAGTTTCAGGGCGTCCGGCGCCACCGTGACGAGATCCTTTTCCATGTCCTCGCCCGTCTCCACCACGTGCACCAGATGGAGCGCGGCCAGGCGCGCGCACCAGGGGTCGTCCATCGGACGGCCGGTCGAGCGGCTGAGCGCCAACAGATCGGCGTGCGGCAACGCGATGGTCTTCTTAAAGCTGCCGGCCTGGTCGTTTTCGAGGAGAAACTGAACGTCGACGGAATCCGAGCCGCGGATCGAAATGGCGGTCTGCAGCCACTTGAACCACACCTGGAATTTGCGGCCAAACGGATCCGGCCCGGCCTCGAACTGGCGGAAGTTCTGCATCTACGGATATCTTATCAGTAGGGGAACCAATGCTGATTGCCGAATTGACCGCGCCGCGCGAGTTTCGCCTCGCGCAGGGGACGATGGAAGAGCCCGCGGCGGGCGAAGTGCAGGTGCGGGTCCGCGCCGTGGGGGTCTGCGGTTCGGATCTGCACTCGTATGGCGAGGGCGCGATTGGCGACACACCGTGCGTGTACCCGATGGTGCTGGGGCACGAGCCGGCGGGCGAGGTGCTCAAGACCGGGGCCGGTGTGACGGGCTGGGCGGCAGGCGACCGGGCGGCGCTCGAACCGGCGATTTACTGCTACCACTGTGAATTCTGCCGCAGCGGGCGCCACAACATTTGCGCGCAGATTCGTTTTTTGAGCACGCCGGGCCATCCGGGCTTCTTCCGTGAACTGGTCAACCTGCCGGCGGCCAATCTGCTGGCGATTCCGGCGCGCCTATCCTTCGCGGAGGCCACGCTGGCGGAGCCGCTGGCGATCGGATTGCACTCGATGAAGTTTGCCGGCGTCGGAATCGGCGAGACGGTGGCGGTGTTTGGCGCCGGGCCGATCGGGTTGGTGACGATCGCGTGCCTGCGTCTGGCGGGCGCCGGGCGCATCTGGGCGGTGGAACCGGTGGCGCACCGGCGCGAGATGGCAATCAAAATGGGCGCGGCCGTGGCGCTCGATCCGAATGCGGGCGACGTGGCGCGGGAGTTGGTGAAAGAGACCTCCGGCTGCGGCGTGGATTGCGCCATCGATTGCGCGGCCAAGCGGAATACGACCAACGACGCGATTCGCGCCGTGCGCAACGGCGGGCGCGTGGTGCTCACCGGCATCCATTCCGCGCCGCTGGTGCCGTTCGAGGTTTCGCCGATGCGGCGCAAAGAACTGGCCATCTTCAACGTCCGCCGCTCGAACCACGAATCGCACGCCGCCATCGAGCTGCTGCTCTCGCACTCGGCCTGGTTCGCGCCCATGATCACGCACACGCGCCCGCTGGATCGGATCGCCGAAGCGTTCCGTATTACCGAGCATTATGCGGACGGCGTGGGCAAGATGATCGTGGCAGAGTAGGCGGACGGGTAAGTTACAGCATGCCCCACCCGCGGTTTGGTACAACAGCCGTATGAGAGTTCTGTTTGTCGGTGGTACCGGGATCATCAGCACGGCATGTACGCGCTTGGCGGCGGAGGTGGGAATCGACCTTACGCTGCTCACGCGCGGGCACCACGCGGCGGAACTTCCGGCCGGGGTGAAGACGCTCGCCGTCGATATGGAAGACAGTGCGGCTGCGGCGCGTGCGCTCGCGGGCGAGCGGTTCGACGCGGTGGTCGATTGGATCGCCTACACGCCGGCGCACATCGAACGCGATCTGCGGTTGTTCGGCGGCCGCACGCGGCAGTACATCTTCATCAGTTCCGCCAGCGCCTATCAGAAGCCGGCGACCGACTACCTGATTACGGAATCGACGCCGCTCGCGAACCCGTATTGGGAGTATTCGCGCAACAAGATCGCCTGCGAGGAGCGGTTCCTCAGGGCCTACCGCGAAGAGGGCTTTCCGGTCACCATCGTGCGGCCTTCCTTCACCTACGGAGACACGCTGATTCCGCTGGCGGTCAACAGTTTCACCAAGTCGTACACGGTGGTGGACCGCATGCGGCGCGGGAAGAAGGTCATCGTGCCGGGCGATGGCTCGTCGCTGTGGGTGCTCACCCACAACAGCGATTTCGCCAAGGGCCTGATGGGGCTGCTCGGGCACGAACAGTCGATCGGCCACGCGTTCCACATCACCTCGGACGAAGCGATGAGTTGGGACCAATACTACCGCATCGTCGGCGAGGCCGCCGGCGTCGAGCCGCAACTGGTGCACATCGCGTCCGATTTCATCGCGGCCTGTCTGCCGGAAGAGTTGGGCGGACTCACCGGCGACAAATCCGTCAGCGTGGTTTTCGATAACAGCAAGATCAAACGCTTCGTTCCGGGGTACTGCGCGACCATGCCGTTCGGGCGCGGGATAAGGCGGACGATAGCCTGGTTCGATGCCGACCCGGCGCGGAAGCAGATCGACGCCGAGGCCAACGCGACCTGGGACAAGCTCATCGAAGCCTACGAAGACGGCGCGCGCGCGGCGGCAACGCGGTTTCGGGGATGAACGCGCATGGTCCTGAATTCCGCAGTCGCCCATTGTCGTTGGCCCGCTGTCTTCCGCCGTGGAGATGGCAGCCTCGCCGAAGTCGACTTGGGAATCCCGCCCCTACCGGATCTTTTCGTCTTTTTCGATCTTGCCGTCGCGGATGTGGATGACGCGCCAGGCGTGCAGCGCGATGTCCTGCTCGTGAGTCACCAGGATGATGGTGTTGCCCTGCTCGTGCAGGCGCTCGAACAGGGCCATGATCTCGTTCCCGGTCGCCGTGTCCAGATTGCCGGTCGGTTCGTCGGCCAGCAGGATGGATGGGTTGTTGACCAGCGCGCGCGCGACGGCCACTCTCTGGCGCTGCCCGCCCGATAGCTCGTTGGGCTTATGCATCATGCGCTGTTCGAGATCCACCTGGCGCATCGCGGTGCGAGCCCGTTCGAGGCGCTCGGCGCCCGAAATGCCGGCATAGATCAACGGCAGCTCGACATTGTGCAGCGCCGTCGCGCGCGGTAGCAGGTTGAAGGTCTGAAAAACGAATCCGATTTCCTTGTTGCGGATGCGGGCCAGTTCGTCGTCCGTCATCGCACTTACTAACTGGCCGTTGATAAAGTACTGCCCGCTGGTGGGCGTGTCAAGACAACCAATCAGGTTCATCAGCGTCGACTTACCCGAGCCCGACGGTCCCATGATGGCGACATACTCCCCGCGCCGGATCTCGATATCGACCCCGGAGACCGCGTGGATGGTCTGATCGCCCATCGTGTAAGTCTTCCAGAGATCGTACGTGCGGATGACGACTCCATCCCGCTTGAGCTGCTCGGCGCGCTCGAGTAATGAGTTATCGGCGACGGCTGACATGAGGGGTCTCGATTCCTAAGTGGTTGCGGCGGCAACCGGCGCCTTGTTATCGACCTTCACCATGGCGCCGTTCTTAATCGTACGGATCACCTGGTAGGAGCCGGTGACAATCTGGTCGCCCTGCTGCAACCCGCTCAGCACTTCGATATCGGTGGCGCCGGTGATGCCGGTGTCGACCTTGCGGAATTCGGCTTTGCCGGCGTTGAGGACGAAGACGCCCTGCAACTCTTCCTTACGCGCCTTTTCCGCCGCCGGATCGGGCTTGGTCGCCGCCTGCGCGGTGGTCGAAGACGATCCGGACTTGGGCTGTTCGAGGTCGCCACGCTGCCGTATGGTGAGCGCCTGAATCGGAATCGTCAGCGCGTTCGACCGCGTGGCCGTGGTCACTTTGGCGGTGCAGGAAAGGCCGGGCCGTATCTCGTCCGGCGGATTATCCATCGCGATCACCACCTTGAAGTCCTTCGCCTCCTGGCTCGAGATGTTGCTTTGCGATGCGGCCAGGCCGGTCGAGCGCAGAATGGCGGTGTCGCCGATCTCGGTCACATGCCCCTTGAAGGTCTTGCCGGGCATCGCGTCGATCGTGATGTCCGCCGTCTGGCCCAGATGCACGCTCACGATATCGGTCTCGTCCACCTTGACCTCGGCCGTGATCACCGACATGTCGGCGATCGTCATGATCACGCTGCCCTCGGTATTCTGAATCCCGGGCACGACCGATTCGCCCACGCGAATGGGCAGGTTGGTGACCACGCCATCGAGCGGCGCAACCGAATCGTACTTCCGCAGCACGTCGGCGAAGCGGTTGAAGTTGGCTTGCGCCTGGGCGATTTTGGTCTTCGTGGAAGCCAGTTGCGCCGCTTGCTGATCGCGCTGCGCGATGGCTTTCAGGATGCCCGTTTCCGATTGCGCGATCTGCGCCTTCTGCGCTTCGTAGGTGTACTTCTTGAGTTCGAAATCCTGGCGGGCCAGCAGTTTTTCGTTGAACAATTCCTGCGCGCGCTCGAAGTCGGCCTTCATCCGGTCCAGGTCGGCCTTATCGTGATCGAGCGCGGCCCGCATGGTGCGGATGTTCTCGTCGGCCACTTTCAGACCAGCCGCCGCGGCGGTCAGATCGGCCTCGGTGGAATTGACGCCGGCCTGCTGCGCGGCCACGTCCGCCGTGGGTTGCGTGTTCTCCACCCGCGCCAGCAGTTGCCCCTTGCGCACGTGATCGCCTTCCTTGACCAGGATCTCGGTGATGTTGCCCATGGCGTTGGCGCCGATATTGATGTAGTTCTTCGGCTTGATCTCGCCCGACGACGTGACGATGGCAGCCAGGTCTCCGCGAGTCACCTGTCCGGTCTGCACGGTGACCACGCCGCGCTTGCTATATGCCGTGCTCGCGTATACCCCGATGGCGGCCACGAGCAGCGCCGCCAATGTGATGATGACCTTCCACTTAGTTTTCACGACGATTATCCTTGTCACCAGCTTTAGACGCAATTTCCTGGGCGGGAGTTCACCCTATTTTACAACTCCACCCGCCGCGGCCGCGCGCAAGCTTGTGCAGCCTCTCCTAAGACGCCCGAAAGCGGGAAAGATTAGCGGGTGCGGGGTGTCGATGCAACGCCAATCCGGCCGCGGTAGCGCCGACTCTTAGTACCGGGCACGAACGGAGAGCTGGGCTACGCGAAGAAATTGCCCATCTTGCGGAACTTGGCGTAGCGGTGTTCGACCAGTTGTTCGCCGCCGAGCGAGGCCAACTCGAGCAGGCTGCGGTGCAGGGCGTGGCGGAGGTTCTCGGCTGCCGCCGTGGGGTCTTCCTGTGCGCCGCCCTCCGGTTCGGGAACGATGCCGTCGATCAGGCCGAGCCGATCCAGATCCTCCGCCGTGAGGCGCAGCGCGCCGGCGGCCCGTTCGGCTTGGCCGGAATCGCGATAGATGATCGACGCGCAGCTTTCCGGGGAGATAACGCTATACACCGCGTTCTCGAACATCAGCACCGTGTTGCCAACGCCCAGCGCCAGCGCGCCGCCGCTGCCGCCTTCGCCAATGCAGACCACGATCACCGGAATCGCCAGGCGCGCCATCTCGCGCAAGTTGCGCGCGATGGCTTCCGCCTGCCCGCGCTCCTCGGCGTCGATNNGCCTTGCGGTAGCCCTCCGGCTTGGGCATGCCGAAGTTGCGCTGCAAGCGCTCCTTGGTGTTGCGGCCCTTTTCTTCGGCGATAATGGCGATCGGGCTGCCCTCGAAGCGGGCCAGGCCGGCGATGATGGCCGGGTCGTCGGCGAAGGAGCGGTCGCCGTGGAGTTCCTGGAAATCGGTGAAGACCCGCTCGATGTAATCGAGCGAATGCGGCCGCTTGGGATGGCGCGCCAGTTGCACCCGCTGCCAGGCGGGGCTTACCTCGGGCGCCGGAGCGGCCTCATCGGGCGTAATCTCGGAATCCACTCATACACATCTTACCAGTGGAAGCGGGCGGCTCAGGGAACGGCCCGGCCGACCAGGGCTTGACAAAGCGCTAAGTTAGACTTATTCTAGATTTACATAATGTCTAGTATGAGCGGCGAGTTGCGGCAGGCTTTTCTGGCGGCGGACGTCCGCCCCACCGTGCAGCGCTATGCCGTGTTGCACTACCTGGCGCGGAATCGGGTTCATGCCACGGCCGAGGAGATTTTCCGCGAGGTGAACCGGCGCGACCCGCGCGCATCGCGGGCGACGGTCTACAATAGCCTCAAATCGCTGGCTCGCGCGGGTCTGGTGCGGGAAGTGGTTTCGGACGGCAAAGCGGCGCGCTTCGACGCCAGTTTGCATCCGCATCATCATTTTGTGTGCGAGCGTTGCGGCGAAGTGGAGGACGTTGCCTGGTTCGAGCTTCCGGCGGGGAAAGCGCCGTTGGGAGCGCGCCAGGTGCGCAGTTTCGAAGTCGTATTCCGCGGCGTTTGTGAGAAATGCGCCGCGGCGCAATCACTTACAGGAGAGACGGAATGAGTCTGGCGGGGAAACAGTGCAAGCCATGCACCGGCGGCGTGGCGGCGTTGAAGGGCGAAGAGCTGGCGGCCTTGCAGGCGCAATTGCAGGGCTGGCAGGTGGTGGGCGCGCATCATTTGCAGAAGATGTTTGCGTTCCCGGATTTCCGCGCGGCGTTGGCTTTCGTCAACCGCGTCGGAGAACTGGCCGAAGGGGAAGGCCACCATCCGGACCTGTACCTGGCCTGGGGAAGAGTGGAAGCCAAAATCTGGACCCACAAAATCGACGGCCTGACCGAGAGCGATTTCATTCTGGCGGCCAAGATCGATACCGTAGTTGCAGTGTAAGAATAAGAGGAGAGGCTACAAATATGTTAGGAGTTGGACAGAAGTTTCCGTCTTTCTCGTTACAGGCGACGGTCAGCCTGGAGAAAGGCAAGACGTTTGCCACCATCGGAGACGAAGACTATGCCGACAAATGGAAGGTGTACTTCTTTTGGCCGAAGGATTTCACCTTCGTTTGCCCGACCGAGATCGCCGCGTTCGGCAAGATGAACAAGGAGTTCACCGATCGCGACGCCCAGATACTGGGCGGCAGCACGGATTCGGAGTTCGTGCACCTGGCCTGGCGGCAGAACCATCCGGACCTGAAGACGCTGCCGTTTCCCATGCTGTCCGACATCAAGCGCGAGTTGTGCGAGGCGCTGGGGATTCTCGACCCGCAGGAAGGCGTGGCGCAGCGGGCGACGTTCGTGGTGGACCCGCACGACGTGATCCGGTTTGTGTCCGTGAACGACCTCTCGGTGGGCCGCAACCCGCAGGAAGTGCTGCGGGTGCTCGATGCCCTACAGACCGACGAGCTTTGCCCGTGTAACTGGCATAAGGGCGAACAGGTCCTGAAACCGGCTATTTAGCGGTTCCGGGTGAGATCTGTTTATGTTCAACGACCGCTTCCTCCGGGCGCGCGTCCGGGCACCTTCGCCCGAAGCCGCTCGCCGGAGGAAGCGGTTCTTCGCAGCAGTAGCACATCACGCCGCCGGGTAACTGCGTGCGGTGGATTCAAGTAAGAGGAAGCGGCGATGACTTATAGCGAGATGGTCGACTCTATTCCGGACTATGCCAAGGATCTGAAACTCAACCTAACGAGTGTCATGGAGCAGAGCGAGTTGACTGCGCAGCAGGCCTGGGGTACGGCGGTGGCCTGCTCGCTGGCGGCGCGCAACCGCGAGTTATATGGCGCGGTGCTCGCCGAGGCCTCCGGTAAGTTGAGCCCACAGGCGCTGTTCGGCGCGCGGGCGGCGGCGGCGATTATGGGGATGAACAACATCTTCTATCGCTTCCGCCACTTCGCGAGTAACGAGAAATATGGCACGCTGCCGGCGCGTCTCCGCATGCAAAGCATCCGCAATCACGGCGCCGACCCGGCCGATTTCGAGCTGTGGTGCCTGGCCGTCTCCGCCGTTAACGGCTGCCAGGTCTGCGTCGATTCGCACGAACACGCCGTGCGCGAAAAAGGCATTGGTGAAGAGACCGTGCTGGCCGCCATCCGCATCGCCGCCACCATACACGCCCTCGCCGCCGTCGTCGGCGCAGACCCCGCGCCCGCCCTCTAGTGGGGTCCCCGCAGCAGATAGTACCGTCTCCACTTTTCCGACGGCTTACTGGGCCACTGTTGGGTACTGACCCGTTCCGGTCGTCTCCCGGCTAGACCGCGAGCCCTCGCATTCCGCCGCCCCGTCCCACCGAGGCCCAACGGAACGTGGCCACGGCAATGTTGCGGACTGTCGGGCTGTCGCGGCCGGCCGGCCGCGGCGAAGCTCAGCGCGCTGCCCAGGACGATGAGGAACCAGGAGCGGCCGGACTTCCCAACAACTTCGTCAGTCCGTATTGCACCAGCCTTACGTTACACTGTGTGACATGTCACTTGTCGCATTCCGGAATCTTCTCAGAAGCTCCTGGATCGCGCTGGTTTCGGTGCCCGTTCTTGTCGGATTGTTCTTTTTCCGTTGGGCTCCGCACAACGGCGCGTCTGTCTCGCTCGGCGACTCCGGCATCTTCCTCTACATCGGCCAGCAGATCAACAACGGCCTCATTCCGTACGCGGATGTATGGGACGACAAGGGCCCGCTCCTGTTCTATTTGAACGCGCTGGGATTGCGCCTTTGGCACGGTTCTCCGCTAGGCGTAGTGCTCCTGGCGGCCATTTTTGCCGTGACGTTCTTCGCTTTCGTGTGGCTGTCGGTCAGGCGAGTGAACGGAACCCGCGCAGCTCTGTTTGCCACGCTCTTGACAATCAACCTGCTGCCGGACATCTTCATGACGCCCAATACCGTTGAGATATATTGTCTGGCTTTTCAGGCAGCCGCGTTTTACCTAATGATCAGGGAGTTTGACAGCACTCCTCAGCTCACGTACGCAGCGCTGCAGGGAGCACTCGCGGCGGCGCTCTTTCAGATTCGGCCCAATAGCGCCGGCGTCTCGGTGCTTTATTGCCTGGCTTGCATTTATTGCCTTGTGCGGAAGGGGGCGCTCGCACGCCTCTTGCCCCATGCTGTAATATTTCTCGTCTCGTTTGCTGGTGCTAACTGCCTGATTCTCTCTCAGCTTATCCTTCGGGGCCACCTCGGAGAATATGCCGACGCGGTGTTCGGATTTAGTCTTCATTATTCGTCGACAGCTTCGCCGCTAAGGCATGCTTACGCGATCGGCGTCGGACTCCTCAAAGTCTCACCCTATGGCGCGGGCGTCATCGCCGGCGGCGTGGCACTCGATATAATCGTCTCGCTGAGAAGGAAGACTCTCGCCTGGGGCGATGGTTTCTCCGGGCGCCATGCCATTCTGGCGTCCCTGCTTTTCGCAATCGAGATTCTCTGCTCGGCCGTCTCCGGCAAGGCATTTGAGCACTATTTCGCAATGTGGCTCCTGCCTGTGGCACTGTTCGCCGGTCTGTTCATCGGGAAATGCGAATTGCTCGCCGCCGCGGCGGGCGCCGACAGCCAGCGCTTCGCGCGCGCCATGTTTCTGGGAGCCTGTTCCGTATTGGCATTCTCGTCATTTTTCGAAAGCGCGAGGAGCTACGGTGAGACGGTTCTCAAATTCAAAGATTCCCGATCAGCTGTGATTCAGTTCGTTCGCCAGCACAGCGCTAGTTCCGACTCCCTGTTTGTGTGGGGTGATTTTGGAGACCTCAGTTTTCGAATCGGACTGCGTCCCGCAAGTCGCCATATTACGTCTATATACGCGGCAAACGACCCTATTTCCTATCGAACCATAGGCTCTGAAGCATTGCACGATGTCGAGAAATCGAGACCTCGATTTGTCCTCGATTGCGCTCCCGACGTTTCGTTTCCCCTGTTTTCGGCGCCACGTTCAGCCACTGAGTTGGTCGGTGGTGCGGACGCTTTGGCAGACACTAAAGAGCGTCTACGCGAGAGTTACCGCTTGGTACTCAATGACGCTGCATCAGGCGTGAAGGTCTACGAATTGGGGCCACCGCCGCGAAGCGAGACGCCCAAGGGTCCGTCATGACTGCTATGGTGCCGTGCCGAACACCGCGAATTGTCCTCCGGCCGGTACTCGAGCCAAAACCCTTTCGACGCAGCCTATCGCGGAATAAAGTCGCTCAGGCACGTACAGAAAGAAGCGCGGTCTCTCAACCGTGAACCCAGCTTCCTTCATCAAACTGCACGTCTCCGACGGCCTCAGCAAGACGGCAGCCGAATCGATAGGCGTTCGGCTTACGATCAGCCGCGTAACCGGATTGAACGGATTGTGCTCGATGATGCAGAACCTTCCCCCCGGACTGAGCACGCGCCGCACTTCGCGGGTGAGGTTGAGTCGCGCCGCGACGGGGACATGGTGATACACGCAAACGGCGGTGACAAAGTCGAAGCTGCCATCATCGAACGGAATCACGCCAGGGTCGCCCTGCACGCGCGTCTCGACCCTTGTCGCCGAAGCCAGCATCTCCGCCGACGGGTCACATCCCGATACTGCCCCAAAATCGCCCACGAGCAATGAAGCCAGATCACCCTTGCCGCAACCGAGATCCAGATACCTCATCGCGCGAGTGGAATTTCGATCCTGGCCGAAGTACTCGCGGATCAGATCGCGTTTGCGACGATGAAAAAAATCGGATTGGCTCCCCTGAAACCGCGTGCGAATCGGGTCGTCCACTGACTCCTCGTAAGATCCGGCATGGCGGTCGAATTCGGCCAACATCAAGAGCATCCGCGTCGAGCTCCGGTTCACCTCGCATGAGGTTTGCGTTCGAGCCGCTCGCACGTCTCCTAAGTGTACAATATTGATCAGGATCGTTGTACAGCATGCGCGCTACCTATCACCCACTGGTGCCTCGCGGGAGTCCCGGACTGGTTTCTGTGGTGATCCCCATTTTCGACGAGGAGGAGACGCTTCCGCTGCTCTTCAGTCGCCTCGACAGGCTTCTTTCGGAGCTGGGGTGCAAAGGCGAAGTGGTGCTGGTGAATGACGGGAGTTCAGATCGAAGTATCGATTTGCTGCTGGCGCGTGCGAGTGTTGACGATCGTTACAAGGTGATCGGCCTCGCCCGCAACTTCGGCCACCAGATCGCATCCACGGCCGGGCTGGAAATTGCCCGGGGCGATGCAATCGTCCTGATGGATGCCGACCTCCAGGATCCACCCGAAGTGGTCGTTGAGATGGTTCGGAAATATCGGGAGGGCTACGATGTAGTTTACGCCCGGCGCATCGCACGCGAGGGCGACACGGTGTTCAAACGCGTAACCGCGTGGCTGTTTTACCGTCTGATGCGCTCGCTGGTCCACAGGGATCTGCCGGTTGACGTAGGTGATTTCCGCCTGATGTCGCGCCCCTGTCTCGATGCGCTGCGATCCATGAAGGAGTTGCACCGATTCCTCCGGGGCATGGTCACCTGGATCGGATTCGCGCAGACACACGTAGACTTTGTCCGCCCCGCTCGCGTGGCCGGAGTGACCAAATATCCTCTGAGGAAGATGCTCCTGTTCGCGTGGAATGCCGCCATCTCCTTTTCCGTGCTGCCACTTCGTTTGAGTTTCCTGGCCGGATTAGCGCTGGTCGCGACGGCAGTGACGTACGCGATGTATTCACTGTGGCGCATCTTCACCGGAGCTTTCGTCGTGCCAGGTTGGATGTCGCTGATCATGGTGAACTGCCTGACGTCCGGAGCAGCAATGGTCGGGATGGGGATCCTGGGCGAATACGTAGGGCGGATTTTCGAAGAGGTCAAGAAGCGCCCGCTTTACATCACTTCCTTGACCGCAAACGTCGAAACTGCTGGGCGATTGGGCGAGGACCCATCCTGGTTGAGTCACTCATTCGATGCACGTGTGGAAAGGCCGACATCAGGGTAATCGACCGCTGCCACGTTGTTTCGAACGTTGCGCCCACCACGGGCCCTCTGGTTTTGACGGAGGCGGCCGGAATCGCGTTATAATGTTGCCGTACCGACCATAGCCCGGTGAAGTCGGGCGCGACAGGCACGGAGAGGTGGCTGAGTGGTCGAAAGCAGCGGTTTGCTAAACCGTCGTAGGGGGAAACTTCTACCGGGGGTTCGAATCCCCCCCTCTCCGCCATCCCCGCTCCTTTAGTTTCTGGGAGTTACGGGAAGGCTCCGCCCAAACGGGGCAATACGGGGCAACGATTCCCCCCTCTCCACGCCTTCCTGCCGTCTCCTCAAAACCAAGAAAGCAATAATCTTGCGCCGATTGTTGTTGCCAATGGCAACAGAAGGGCGTAGGGTGCCTAAATCAACACCAGAACGGAGATGAACATGATCAGCAACAGCAAGCAAAACTGGACAACCGGAGCAACCGTACGAGTCGGATTCATGACGCTCAGGGTCAGGGCTGCTGTCGTAACTCCCGGAGATTACGCCCCCGATGCGTACATCCTCTCAAGTCTGTCCGGCGACAAGCTCTACAAATTTGTGCCGCACAATGGCCTCACCGCAATTACATCCGACGAAGCCCGTTCAATGATTGCTGATGCAAGTCTGTACGCGGATCGCGTTGTGGATGCCGCCCTTGAAAAGGCCGCACGAATTTCACAAATCGATGCCGTCTTCGCATAGCGAATGGTACCAGCGATGCCTCCTGAGGAAATCCGCACCGTCCGCAAATGTCTCGGCCTCTCACCAGACGAGTTTGCCGAACACCTCGGCTTCATCGGGAAGGACAGGCGCATCACTGTGTGGCGCTGGGAAACGGGCAACCGGGTGCCTTCCGCTCAAACGATTATGCTAATCAAGTATCTTCTGAAAGGGGACGCCTAACCGCCTTACTGGAAAAACGCGGCGCAGCGTGCCGGATGCTACTCTGACTTCAAATGCCCTTGATTGATCCCACGGCGAAGCAGTTGAGTTTTCAAAAATATTACCACTACCAGCCGTTTTGCAAAGACCGCCTGACAACCATCCTGCTGGACAAGAGACTCTTTTTCTCTGACCCTAACGACTTCAACGATCCGTGGGATTGCAAACCATGGTTTGATTATCGGCCAATGCTCGAAGACCCCGCGCAACGCGAGCAAATGATCGCGTTTCTTAGATGTTTGGTCTCACCAGAGATGTTAGCCAATCCGCTTCGCGCGGTATACGAGGACAGGCTTCGCCGGGACAATGATGCACTTGTGAAGGAAGTGGAGATATATTCACGCGGTCTTGGAGAACAGATTCGCAAAAGGCGCGTCTACTGCCTTTCGGTCCTCCCCGACTCAACGCTAATGTGGTCCCACTACTCCGCAAATCATCGTGGAATCTGCCTTGAGTTTGATAAAAACAACGCCCTCATCGAAAAAGCACGGCCAGTCCGGTATAGGGATACATATCCCGAGTGGACCCCGCAGGGGGCGGTGAATGATCCATTGGAACTGATCTTAACGAAATCCAAAGATTGGTGCTATGAGAGAGAATTTCGCATCATGGGATCGTTGCTGGATGGACCAACGAGGTTGCACGACAATTTCGTCATTCTTCCGGATGGAGCTCTTACGGCGATCATCCTTGGCTGCGAATGTAAGGATCGCACCGAAGTCCTCAGTATAGTGAAGGAGCACGCCCCGGGCCTTCTTGTAAAGCGAGCAGAGCGCGTTCCAAACCGCTACAAGCTCACCATCACCATTTGACCGATGCACCCGTGATGTGGCAACTGAAATAGGCCACTTGCTCCGGAATCTCGCCCATCGCAACGTCAGAGAATGACCGCCGCCGTTCCGAGGGCAAGACATCGTAGATCACCTTCGACACCGACCTTATGCTCGTTCCGCTTTGCCCCTTCATGTCGCAGGAGACCTCAGGGTCTTTCAGATCGAGGTACGAACCGTTCTCAAGATCGAAACTGACAAGCGTAAGCCGATCGTCGTAGCGGCTCATCTGGGTGTTCAGCATCTTTATGTCGATCTTGGGCCACACCAAGTGCGGAATCGAAAGTATCGCAACCAAGAACACCAGTCCGAAAATCGCCTGCATCATCTTCGCCCCGAAGCCCTCAAAGGAGCCCCCGAAAGCTTTGCGAAAGACCGCCGCCCAGTCTGCGGCCAGTCCTTTAATGGCCTTGCCAAGTGCCATAGCTACTGATTATCCCACCCGTGGGGCATAACGGGGCAAACGGGGCAATGCGCCCCGGCAACCGTGGCAAATATGGCATTCTCGGCAACGTGTCGTCTACAACTTGCAGACTCTAAAAGAGCGCATGCTGTTCGAATCCCCCCCCNNGCGGATACCGGAACACTGTAGATCGTGTGGGCTTTCTTGCGCCCCATCCGAACCTTGACCACCCCAGGATCATCCTTAACAAGTTTGCGAACCGTCTCCCTGCCCAAGCCCCAGAGCCGAGCGAGATCGGCTATGCGGTAGTGCCTTTCGAAAGTCGTGTTTTCAATTAACGGAGTGGCCACAGTTGGCTCCCGAAAAGGTGTTGGGCCGTTCCAAAGGAGGACGCACGCCACGGTGGTTGAGCGGACCAAAAGTCGATGTTAGGGAGGTGCCTTGCGCTCATCGGCAGTTCTTGATCTGCACGTGGAAGCAATGCGGTTAGTTTGGTGACTATCTGCGGCACCGTTCTCTCCCGGCGCGTCGGCGCCTCTACTCCGTAGAACTTGGGAGGGCCTCTTGGAGACAGCCAAGTGCAGATTGTGCCCGCGAAACGGTTCGAAATAGTCCATTCCGAGTGCGCATCGCTGTCTCATCATGCCGTTCCCACGCCCTTCAGAGTGGGGGGCTGCTGTTCCGAGCGTGGCGGCCTTAAGAGGTTNNGGAAAGGGCGGCGTCGGCAAGACGAGCGTGATGACCGGCCTGGCGGAGTGGTTCGAGGAAAACGAAATCCTGATCAAACTGCTTGACCTGGACACGGAGAACAAAACACGCGGGTCGCTGACTCACTTCTTCGGCGGACGGGTGCCCAAGGTCAACATTCACACGCCCGCCGGCCTGGACGCATTCGTCGATGAACTCACTGACGGTCCGCCTGTGATCCTGGCCGACATGGGCGCGGGCGCTGGACAGGTGACGTACGAGTGGTTCGACAAGATGTACGATGACGTGACCGAGGCTGGCATCGCATTCACAGCGGCGTCGCGTCTGGGCAACCGAACCGAATACCTGGTGGTCGAGAACTCGACCACCGAGCACACTGACTTTCGATACTGGCGGGCCACCGAGCAGGCGATGCAGTTCCAACAAAACTACGCACCTGCTGTGATTCACCTGGACTACCGGCTACCTGCGCTGGAGAACGCGGCACGAAACCACGGCGCAACGTTGGGAGCTGTGTCCAGGCGAGCTACCGATTCCCCGGAACTGCGGAAAGCATCTCTTGTGATGCGTGCGCAGAGCTATCGGCGGCGCATGTTCGGCGAGTTCGACCGGGTGAAGGAGTTGCTGCTGCCGTGAAGGAACCGCCCGCAACTGTTGAATCGTTCGATGGCGATCTGATCGACCGGATCGCGGGGCCGGGGGCGCATTTCCCTCGCCAGCTTGAAGGGCGAGTTGGCTCTCCAGGAGTCGGCTGGGAGGGTCTTGCGCTCAGGCAAGGATGTCTCAACAGCAGCGAGCCTGGAGCGCGAACGCAACATGATCGCCGCTGTCGGTCGCGGACAGGGTGCCTTCGAGCCGCTCGGCGGAACTCGGTCGTTTGCGCCTTCGGACCAACTACGCCCCGAGCAAAGGCACGCTGTCGGGTTCATTCTGGAGTCGCGTGATCGCGCGGTGAGCATGCGCGGCGCCGCCGGCACCGGGAAGACGGCGACATTGCAGGAGCTTCGGCGCGGGTTGATGGAGGCCGGACGAGGGGTGCTGGCCGTAGCCCCAACAATGAGCGCAGTTGAGGAACTGCAAAAGGTGGGTTTCACCGACGCCATCACCCTGGAACGTCTCCTGCGTGACCCGCGGGTGCAGAGCGACGCATGCGGCAAGGTCACGATCCTTGATGAGGCCGGTATGGTCTCCGCCCGGCAGATGATGGACCTCCTGGAATTGGCAGCAGACCGTTCGTTGCGAGTTGTCTTCTGCGGAGACACCAGACAGATCCAGAGCGTCGAGGCCGGAGACGCGCTGCGGATTCTGGAGAAGGAGTCACGCCTGAAGACCGTTTCGCTGAATCAGGTGCAGCGACAGACGAGGAAGGATTACCGGGATGCGATTGTGGAACTCCGTCGCGACCCAGGGCGCGGATTTGCGAAGTTGGCCGCCATGGGGGCCGTTCGGGAGGTCGCGTTTGCCGAGCGGGTCCAAGCTGTCGCCGACGCTTACGGCGCTGCGGGCAACACTAGTTGCCTGGTTGTCTGCGCCACTCACGAGGAGATTGACCGGGTGACCGAAGCGATTCGCGAGCGGCGCAAGACGCGCGGCGACCTCGGCCCAAGCGCGGACTTGGTTCGTCACGTGTCACTCAACTGGACCACAGCGCAGAAAGCCGATCTGCGGAATCTCCGTCATGGGCAGTTACTCGGGTTTCATCGAGCGATGAAGACCATAGCAAAGGGCGAGACCGCGGAAGTCGTTCGAGCCGGCCCCGACGGCGTCGCGGTTCGGAAGGCCGACGGAACCGAACACACGATTACCAGCAAGCAAGCAGCGAGCTTCGACGTTTTGGAAGCGCGTC
>PMKM01000241.1:0-14747 GCA_003157745.1 Bryobacterales bacterium
TTGACTGGACACGCCGATTTTCCAACGGCTTCAGTACAATCGCTGAAGCAATGTTAGCTTCGTATTCGGCCCCGGCGCCGTGCGGGTCAAGAGGTACAGGTAGTCCCTTCGTGCGGCCGGGTTGTCCCGGCTACCGCCGGCGGTCCACATCAGGATCTCATCCAGCCCGTCCCCAGTGAAGTCGCCCGACGCGTATTTCTCGTAACCGGCCCACCAGACGACGTTGCGCGGGTCGTCTCCGTTTTCGTCCTGCTGAAGGTCTCCGGACTTGTGGGCGGTGTATTTAGCCTTTGGCCAAAACTCGCGTATGCTGAATCCCTTCTGCTGCGCGGCGCGAAGCTCCTCGTCGTACTGGATGTCGCTGCCCCACGCGCTCGCTGCGGGCAGAAGCGAAAAGAGCTGCACCGTCCACCGCAGATCGTGTACGAAGGATCGCTTGGCGGGAACTGCGGTTTTCAGGGCGCGGAGCGCCGCGCACTGAACTCCCAGTTCGCCCCATTCATCTGTACGGTAACCGTCGACGTTATCCGGCTGCGCGTCCGCAGTCCGCAGCAATTCCTCGCAGTTATGGGGAGTGGGGGCGTCGACGTGCCCTTCGCTGAGTTCATCCATGTCATCCTTTGAGAACGCCTGCTTCATGCGCGCCGGAATGTCGGCCAGGCTCTTGAGCTTCAACTCGGGCGACCACCAGACCGGATAAGTCGGAGAAGCGGCCTGCTTGGTCGCCTTCGGCTGTCCTATTAAGGCGGCTGGCCCAATTAGAAGAACTATGGCAACGAAGCGGAAGTTGCGCATGTACATAGTCTCTCACACAGATTCATGACCATTGCTCCGGTTGCGCGGAATCCGTCGAACTTGCTGCGCGTCGCGGACCTGCCTCGCTACGCCCCCAGGAACAGCGGGCGGATATGGCGATCGAGCAAATTGGTGGTCACGTTGCGCGCGATCGATTCCTCGCAATCGTCCAGCATGTTTGTATACCGCTCGCCCATCTTGGCGGCCACCTTGTACCCCACGTGCAGCAACTGCCGCAGGTTGGGATTGAACAGCGGATTCTTCTGATCGTGCCGCAAGGCGCCTGCGTACTCTTCGGCCGTCCAGCCATTCACCACGGCCGGCGCGGGCAGCTTCGCGCCATCGATATCGATCACCGAAGCGTACGGCGCGCACAGTTCGGCCTGGTGCGCATAGGCTTCCGCGTAGACTTCCTTGGCCAGCTTCAGCCCATCGGCGCCGCCTTCGGCCAGGCCGATCAACTCCTCCAGCCACGTCGTGCCCGCGGTCTTGACGTGAATGCCCGCGCCGCTCGCCTCGAGCGCGCGCCGGACCGGCGTGTAGATCGAAAACTTGTCGCTGCCCGAATGCACGCTCAGCTTCAGGTCCTTGGGCAGCTTGTAGCGCTCCACCGCGTGCGCGATCACGGCCAGGTCGGCGGCGAACTCCGCTTCGAATTGTTCGACGTTGCCCACGTAGTCCACACCCTTATTGAAGCGGCCGGTGAACTTGGGCGCGATGGTCTGCACCGGAACCCGCTCGTCGGCCAGGGCGGCCAGAATCAGCAGCAGCTCGGCCGGCGTCTGCGCCGTGTCGGTCTCGTCCATCGAAACTTCCGTGATGAAGCTGTCCGCCGCGCGCTGCGCGATGTGATGGTGAATGGCCGCCGCCTCGCTGACTGCGTGCAGATACTTGGACGCGGCGCGAAAGGCTCTTTCCTTCGAGATCGTCAGCGGCTCCGGCAGACCGGCGATTTCGATGCGACCCACCACCTCCGGGTGGCGCGCCAGAAAGGCCTCCACCGCGCCCGGTTTCGGACGCTGCGCGATCGCCTCGGCCACGTCCAGCGTAAAGAAGTCGCACGAGTCGATGAACCGGTCCACCGTCTCCAGGTTGATGTGGTCGGCATCCACGTAGTACGGCTGCTTCCAGTCGAGCGCGGCCACCGCGGCATCGGCTGCGGCGCGCGCGCTGGCCGGTTCCGAACCTACGATCTTGTGTTCGCGGTTGGATTTGTTCCAGACCGGGGTCACCGCCACGCCTTGAGCGGCGGCGCTGACGCAAGCAGCCAGTTGCGCCTTTGCCTGGTGAGCGAACCGGTCGCCTACACCCAGAGAATATCGTTCCAATCGAGGTTCGTTTTGATGATTCACAATAGCGCCGCCAGATACCGCCCCTTCGCGATTTTGTCTTGCGCCTTGAATATATGCGGCGGCGGAAGAGCCCGCAAGGGCGCGGCGCTAAACCCGCGCTTTGGAAAAACTCAATGGAGCCGGCTCGCGCAGCTCCTATAATATTCGTCATGATGACACGCCGCACCCTCTTGGGAGGTGCCGCCGCGCTCGCCGCCGCGCGCTTTCGGCTCCGCGCCGAGCCGCCGGACGATCCGGCCCGCCAGTTGGAACGGATTCTGGCCCGCATCCGCCCGCCCCAATTCCCCGAGCGCGCCTTCGACATCACCCGTTACGGCGCCCGCGAAGGCGGCAAGATCCAAGCCACCAACGCCATCCGCGACGCCATCCAGGCCTGTTCCGCCGCCCGCGGCGGACGCGTCGTCATACCGGCCGGCGTCTTCCTCACCGGAGCCGTTCACCTCGTGAGCAACGTCAACCTGCATCTCGAAGACGGCGCCACGTTGCGCTTCAGCCAGGATCCGAAGGACTTCCTGCCGGTGGTCTTCACTCGCTTCGAAGGCACCGAGTGCATGAACTACTCGCCCTTCATTTATGCGCTCGATCAAACCAACATCGCCGTCACCGGCAACGGCACCCTCGATGGCGGCGCCGACGCGGACCATTGGTGGCGGTGGAAGAAGAACGCGGACCGTGGGCCCGTGCCGGCCTCTTCCGGCAACCGCGCGCTGCTCGCCCAAGGCGAGAAGGACGTTCCCGTCGGCCAGCGCATCTACGGCGAGGGTTCCGAACTGCGGCCCAATTTCGTGCAGCCCTACCGCTGTTCGAATGTGCTGATCGAAGGCGTCACCGTGGTCAACTCGCCCATGTGGGAAATCAACCCGGTGCTCTGCAGGAACGTCACCGTGCGCAATCTCAAAATCAATAGCCACGGCCCGAACAACGATGGCTGCGATCCGGAATGCTGCTCGGACGTGTTGATCGAAGGCTGCGAATTCGATACCGGCGACGATTGCATCGCCATCAAGAGCGGGCGCAATCGCGACGGCCGCCGCGTCAACGTCCCCTGCGAAAACATAGTCGTGCGCAATTGCCGCATGAAGGACGGCCACGGCGGCGTCTCCATCGGCAGCGAAGTTTCTGGCGGCGTCCGCAACGTGTTCATGGAGCACAACAACATGGACAGCCCGCACCTCGACCGCGCCTTGCGCATCAAAACCAATTCGCGCCGCGGCGGCGAGCTCGAGAATTTCTATTTCCGCAACAACACCGTGGGCGAAGTGGCGCGCGGCGTCATCGATATCGATTTCTACTACGAGGAAGGCCCCGGCGGCCCCTTCAAGCCCAACCTGCGCAACGTCGTGGTCGAGAACGTCACCTCCACCCGCAGCCGCTACGCGCTCTACCTGCGCGGATACCCGGATGCCAAAATCTCCGGCGTCCGCGTCGCCCACTGCGTCTTCAACCGCGTCGCCGACCCCGACGTGATCGAAAACGTGGCCGGCATCGAGCTGATCGACGACCTCCGCAACGGCAAGCCGATGAGCCTGAAGTAGAAATCTGACCCACCGCCGCACAACGGCCCGTCATCCGAGCCGCCAAGATTCTTCTTGCATTCCAGCCTTCGCTCGTCTACCATACCTAGGTAGCTAGGTTACGTATGGGAAAACGAAATAACGATATTCTCCAGGGCACCCTCTCCCTTCTGGTCTTGCGCGCCCTCGAAGCCCGCGGAACCATGCACGGCTACGCCCTCACCAGCCACATCCACAAGGCCTCCGCCGAACTGCTTCGCGTCGAAGAAGGCTCGCTCTATCCCGCGCTCCATCGGATGGAGCAGGACGGCTGGGTCCGCGCCGAGTGGGGCGAAACCGAAAAGGGCCGCCAGGCCCGCTTTTACTCATTGACTGACAAGGGCTCGAAGCAACTCGTCATCGAGCGCGAAAGCTGGGAACGGCTGACCAAGGGCGTTTCGCGCGCGCTCCGCTACGCGTAGCCGGGAGGTCCGATCATGGCGCAATGGCATCGTCTTCTCAACGTCTTTCATCGCGGCCGCGTCGCCGAAGCCATCGACGCCGAGCTTCGTTTCCACATCGAGGAACGCGTGGATGAGCTGATGGCCGACGGGCTCGGCGAATCCGACGCGCGAAATCTGGCCGCTCGCCAGTTTGGCAACGCCACGCAATACCAGGAAAGGACTCGTCGCATGAACATACCGGGCCTGATCGAGGACCTGATCGATGACGCCGCCTACGCCGTCCGCTCGCTGCGGCGCACGCCGGCTTTCACGGCAGCCGCGATCCTCACCCTGGCTTTCGGGATCGGCGCCACCACCGCGATCTACAGTTTGACGCGCAGCGTCTGGCTGCGCCCCTTGCCGTTCACCGAGCCCGGTCGTGTAGTGCGGATCTGGGAGACCAACCGCCCGCTGGGAATCACCCGGTTTTCAGCGTCGGTCCTGAACTACCTTTCCTGGTGCGAGCGTGCAAGCGCTTTCCAATCGCTGGTCGCCTTCCAGCCAGGCAGTGCCAATCTAAACGGCCAGGGCGATCCCGAGCGCGTGGCCAGCCTCGCCGTCACCGCGCGCTTCTTCGATACGCTTGGCATACGGCCGATTCTAGGCCGCTCTTTCGTTGCGGGCGAGGACCAGCCGGGGCGCGGACGCGTCGTCATGCTCAGCGACCGCCTCTGGCGGCAGCGCTACGGCGCCGATCCCAATCTGGTCGGGCGCTCCATCCAGGTGAACGGCGAAAGCCGCACCGTGATCGGAATCGCTCCGCTCGATATCGGCTTCACCGCCGACCCCGACATCTTCGAACCGCTCACGCTCGACCCGGCACATGAGAACCGCGGCAACCACATGATCGAAGTGCTGGCGCGACTGAAACCCGGCATCACGGCGACACAGGCGGAAGGCGATTTGAACCGGCTGGCGGCTCAACTGGAGCGCGAGTTTCCGGATTCAAACCGCGATTGGCGGGCCCGCATGGTCCCTGCGCTCGATTGGATTGTCGATCGCGACACACGCACGGCACTGCTGGTGCTGATGGCCACCGCGGGGCTGCTCCTCGCGCTCGCCTGCATCAACGTGGCGAACCTGCTGCTCGCCCGCGCTTCCTCGCGCGTGCAGGAATTCGGCGTCCGGCGCGCACTCGGCGCCAGCGGGCTCCGCATGGTGCGGCAGCTCATCACCGAGAGCACTGTGCTGGCTTCGCTCGGTGGCGCGGTAGGGCTGGTGGTGGCGCTGGCGGGCGTGCGGGCGCTGCGAGTGCTCCTATCACAGAGTGTTCCCCGCGCCACGGCGATTTCGCTCGACCTGCCCGTGCTGGCGGTGGCCGCCGGTTTGACGTTGCTCACCGGGCTTCTGTTCGGACTCGCTCCCGCCTGGGCGGCCATGCGAACCGACGTTCGCGCCAATCTTCAGGATGGCCACCGCACCACGGCCGGCTCCGGCGGGCTCCGCCTCCGCCAGGCTCTCGTCGCCGGCGAATTCGCGTTGGCCACCGTGCTGGTTGCAGGCGCCGGCCTTCTACTAGCCAGTTTCGTGCGTATTCAATCCGTACACATGGGATTCGATCCCCGAAACGTCCTCACTGCGCGCATCAGCCTGCCGGAGACCAGATACACGATGGCGACGGCGGAGAGTTTCTATCGCAACCTGGAGGTCGAATTGAAAGCGCTCCCTGGCGTCCAATCGGCCGGCATCTCGAGCAACGTGCCATTCGGCGGGGGCGATACGCAAAACCCCGTCTTCGCGCTCGATAACGCTCCCACGGATGGTGGACCCACCGTGCAGGCTTCCTGGCGGATCGCCACCCGAGGGTACTTCGAGGCTCTCCATATTCCACTACTGCGCGGGCGCCTCTATCGCGGCGTCGAGCCTGCTAACGAATACCCTATCGTGCTTGGCGAGAGTCTCGCGCGCCGTCTATGGCCGGATGGCAGAGACCCCATCGGCCGCACGGTCCGCATGGGACCGAACCGGCCCATGACCGTGATCGGCGTCGTCGGCGATGTGCGCCAACTGGATCTCACCGCCGATCCCGCGCCCACCATCTACCCGTCCACTAGCTGGACCCTGTGGGACCCCATGGTGGTTGTGATGCACACGGCCGGTGACCCGGCTCAACTCGCCTCCGCCCTGCGACACGCTGTGATGAAACTCGACTCGCAGCAACCCATCTTCGACGTGCAAACGATGGACGACCTGATCGACGCCAACTCCTCCCAGCGTCGCCTGAATGCGTTCCTGGTCGGTGCGTTCGCGCTGCTGGCCTTGGCGCTCGGCGTGATCGGCATCGCCGGCGTGGTCGCGTATTTGGTCATTCAGCGAACGCCGGAGATGGCGGTCCGCATCGCGCTCGGAGCCACGCCCGGCCGCGTCATTCGCGCTGTAATCGCCGGTGGACTGCGCATCTGCGCGGCCGGGCTCGCGGCGGGGCTCATCGGAGCGTATCTGCTCGGCCGCGCCATGGCCGGGCTGCTCTTTCAGGTGCGGCCAGGCGATCCCGCGATTCTGGGCGCCGTGGCCGCCGCGCTCCTCGCCGCTGCGCTTCTTGCCAGTTGGCTGCCCGCGCGCAGGATTTCCCGTATAGATCCCGCCACCGCGCTTCGCAAGGAGTAGCGCGCCGGACACACCCCCGCATTTCTGCATCTTCCCGGAGTGAGTTACAATTACAAATGCCGCGTCCGGGGGCATGGTCTGCCCTTGCGGTCCCGAGTCGTCATGACAGCATCCACTGGTACCCGCGCCCAGGAATTTCGCGATCAACTGGCGCGCCGCGTGCTTGTCGCCGATGGCGCCATGGGCACTATGCTATATGCCCGTGGCGTCTTCCTCAACCGCTCCTACGACGAGCTGAATCTCTCGGCGCCCGACCTCGTGCGTGGCATCCACCAGGACTACGTCAAGGCCGGCGCGGAGATTATCGAGGCCAACACGTTCGGCGCCAATCGCGTGCGCCTGTCCGCGTTCGGCATGGCCGAGAAGTTGGGTGACATCAATCGCGCCGGGGTGCGCCTGGCGCGTGAAGCGGCCCGCGACACGGCCTTCGTGGCCGGCGCCGTGGGTCCGCTCGGCGTGCGTATCGAACCGCTCGGCCCCACTTCCTTCGCCGAAGCGCGCGCCATTTTCCGGGAGCAGGTGGACGCGCTCGCCGAAGCCGGCGTGGACCTGCTGATCTTCGAAACCTTCGGCAACCTCGATGAGTTGCGCGAAGCCGTGATGGCCGCCCGCGATTCGGTCGGCGATTCGGTCCCCATCGTCGCCCAGGTCACCATCGACGATTTCGGCCACCTGCCCGGCGGCGCCGATACGGAAACCTTCACCCGCGAGATGGATTCCTGGCCGGTGGACGTGATCGGCCTCAACTGTTCGGTGGGCCCGAAGGCCGCTTTCGAAACGCTGGAACGCATGCTCGCGGTTTCCTCCAAGCCGATGAGCGCCATGCCCAACGCCGGCTTGCCGATGCGCGTCGAGGGCCGCAACATCTACCTCTGCTCGCCCGAGTACATGGCCCAGTACGCGCGCCGCATGTTGTGGGCGGGCGTCAAGATCATTGGCGGCTGCTGCGGCACCACGCCCGATCACATCAAGTTGATCCGCTCGGAAACCCGCTCCCTGCAGCCCGGCCAGAAGACTCTGGCGGCGACGGCGGACACGGTTGAAGCGCGCTCGAACGCGATGGAGCCGGTCGCGATCGAAAACAAATCCAAGCTCGGCGCCAAGCTGGCCGCTGGCCAGTTCGTTTCCTTCGTCGAGATTCTGCCGCCGCGCGGCGTGCAGGCCTCGCGCGAAATCGAGGGCGCGCGCCGCTGCGCCGAAGCCGGCATCGACGCCATCAACGTTCCCGACGGCCCCCGCGCCAGCGCCCGCATGAGCGCCCAGGTCACCTGCCAGCTCATCCAGGAGCAGGCCGGCATCGAAGCCGTGCTCCACTTCTGCTGCCGCGATCGCAACATTTTGAGCATTCAATCCGAACTGCTCGGCGCCCACACGGTCGGCCTGCGCAACCTGCTGTGCATCACCGGCGATCCGCCGCGCATGGGCGCCTACCCGGACGCCACCGCGGTGTTCGACGTGGACGCTATCGGCCTCGTCAACATCGTGCGCAACCTGAATCACGGCCTCGATATCGGCGGCAACCCGATGGGCTCGCAGACGGCGCTGCTCACCGGCGTCGGCGCCAATCCCGGCGCGGTGAATCTGGACGAAGAGATCCGCCGCTTCGATTGGAAAACCGAAGCCGGCGCCGAGTATGTGATCACCCAGCCGGTGTTCGATCTGAATCTGCTCGAAGCCTTCCTCAAGCGCATCGAGCCCGCCAGGCTGCCGGTGATCTGCGGTATCTGGCCGCTCACCAGTTATCGCAACGCCGAGTTCATGGTGAACGAACTGCGCGTGCCGGTCCCGGAAGAATTCATGGAGCGCATGCGCCGCGTGGACGACGCGGATAAGGCCCGCGCCGAAGGCGTCGCCATTGCGCGCCAGATGGTCGAGCGGGTTCGTACCATGGTGCAGGGCGTTCAATTGAGCGCGCCGTTCGGCCGCTACCAGATGGCGCTCGACGTAGCCGAAGCTATCGGATCACGCTGACAATTCATGGCAACCGACCTGGTCGAGATCGATCCCGCGTCGCCCCAGCAGGAAGTGCTGGAGCGCGCCGCCGCCGCCATTCGCCGCGGCCAGGTGGTGGCCATTCCCACCGACGCTCTCTACACGCTGGTGGCCGATCCGTTTAATCTGCGCGCCGTCACCCAGGTCTATAAGGCCAAGGGCCGCGAGCCGCATCTCTCGCTGCCTATACTGGTTCGCGATCCGCTGATGGCCGAAGAGTTGGCGAGCGAGTTGAGCAGCCGCTTCTTCCTTCTGGCGCGCCGCTTCTGGCCCGGCCCGCTCACCATCATCGTGCCCGCCTCCGCACGGGTGCCGTTGAAAGTGACCGGCAACACTGGCCGCCTCGCGCTGCGCCAGCCGCGCTCCGCCGTCGCCAGCCAACTCGTGGCGTTGACCAATCAACCGCTCATCGCCACCAGCGCCAATATGTCCGGCAGCCCCACCTGCGCCAGCGGCATCGACGTCTTCGCCCTGATGGACGGCCGCGTGGACCTGGTCCTCGATGGCGGCCTGTGTACCGGTCTCGGCGCCACCACCATCGATATCACCGAACCTTACTGGCGCTTAATCAAGCCCGGCGCCATCGGCGAGAAGGCGATCGCGGAGTGTCTCCATTAGGATGGACGAACTAAGTCTCTCGACGTTCTTAGATGAGTTCGAACGGCATGAGATAGTAAGCGTCGAGTACGACTGGCGGAACCCCAATAGTTACTCCGGCGGAACCTTCGTCGGAGTTACCGTGGAACAGAGGCCGGATAAGAAGCGGGTAGTGTTCGTCTACGATACGGGAAAGCCCGAGTTTACCTGGCTTCGACCGGATAGCGGCAATCGTTGGATCGACGAGGCATCGGGCGCGATCGTGACAGTCGAGCCGGCGGCGTCGCCTCAAATAGCGGCGTTGGGACGGACTATCTCGATGTGGAGTATGCGGAAATACCGGTGAAGACCGAAGCTATAACGCGTCGTGCCGGAACTAACAACTGACAGGAGCACGGGAATGAGCTTCAAAATCGCGGCTGCCATCCTTTGTGCGGCGAGCGCCGGCGCCCAACCGGCGCACCCCCCATTTCAGGCGCGCGCGGCGTCCACGATCGCTCTATCCACTTTCGACGATACGCAGGAAGTCGATATTACCAACGTTACTTTTGAGGTTACTCCCGCCTCCGTTCCCGGCAGACCCGGCGCTGGACGCCTGCTGCTGCGCCAGACCTGCACCTCCAAGGCGGTTCTGGAGGAGCCGGAACCGGGGGCGACCACGCTGCTGGAGGCCTGGCCGCTCGGCACCGCGCTCAGCCAGAAGCCGGTCTACACCATCAAGGCCACCGGCACCGGCGGCCAGACCGTGGACGGAGGTCTCTTCGTGATCGATCGCGGGACCGGCGAGGTCGATTGGTGGTCGGTCTATCAACTCGGCACCGGCCGGCATCTGTTCGATACATATGTCCCCTTGCTCGGTTTTTCGATCTCGCGCGAGACGCTCAGTATGCGCTACGTCGGCTTCGAAGTGCCCCCCGACGATGCGGCCGATTCCCGTCTGAAGCAGCCCAACGTGGTCGGCGTGATCGCGTATGCGTCCGCCGAAGGTCAACTGCGCGAAGCCCTGTTGACCGCCGCGGACGCTAAGTCCGCCGCCGGGTTGCGTTCCTACGCCGATGCGACCCGCACCGTCTCGGTCGTCGAAGGCGCGCCGCCCAAAGCCATTCGGATTTTCATCGTCCAGAACGCTCCTGCGCCCCCCAACCCGATATCGTTGACCATTCCGCTGGCCGCCGATGACATCGATGTGGAACACGCCCAACTGCCCGCCGGCCTTCACCTGGCGCGCTGGAAACGCTAGCCCGCCTCGCTGCCATTGCCGTGTCATGGACCACGCCCGCACCGGCGGAACCCTGCTCAACCAGAAATTTTCACCCCAGGTGGTCGAAGGCGAAGAAGGACTCAACCACCTGGCCCAACTCGTCCGCTCGTACTTCAAAATGGACGGGCACCACATCCAGTTCAACGTGGTCACCGCCGAGACGTTGCAGGCGGCCCAGCGCGAGCCCGGCAAGCACCGCGACCTGATCGTGCGCGTGGCCGGCTACAGCGACTACTTCTGCGACCTCACCCCGGGCCTGCAGAACGAGATCATCGCCCGCACCGAACAAACCGGATTCTGAACCGGCGCCGCCAGCACCGGGCCGCAAAATGCGACAATCCTTATGGACGCGGTTGTGCACGTCGTGACAGGCGATCCACCTCCCGGATTGCAGATGGATACAGAATAGATCGTTGATTGAAATCGTTACCAGACATCGGAGACAAATCGTGAAACGTCCCGCCCATTCCTCCCTTTTGACCAGACGCGGTTTCACCGGAGCCATCGCAGCGCTCGGTGCTCTGGCGCCTCCTCTAGTCGCGCAGCAGGTGGCCGCACCCGCCGCTCCCGACCCCAACGCCATCCCGCCAAACACCAGCACCCAACGGCAGGGAACGGCGAAGGAGATTCCGCCATTTGAGGACGCGCTCGCCTTCACCCGCAAGAACGTCGCGCTCAAGGTCCGCCCGTTTCCGCTGGGCCAGGTCCATCTGTTGCCCGGCCCATTTCTGGAGGCCCAGGAGTGGAACCGCGCCTATGTGCGCCGCCTCTCCCCCGACCGCCTGCTGCACAACTTCCGGGTCAATGCCGGCCTGCCCTCTTCCGCCAAGCCGCTCGGCGGCTGGGAAGAACCGAAATGCGAGTTGCGCGGTCACTTCGTCGGTCACTACCTTTCCGCGTGCGGTTTGCTCTACGCCTCGACCGGCGACAAGGAGATCAAGGCAGCCGGCGATTACGTCGTGGCGGAACTGGCCAAGTGCCAGGCCAAGCTCGGCGCCGACGGCTATCTGAGCGCCTTCCCGATCGAGTTGTTCGATCGTCTCGACGCGCTGCGGCCCGTGTGGGCGCCCTTCTACACCATTCACAAGATCATGGCGGGCATGCTCGATATGTACCAGCACGGCGGAAACAAGCAGGCCCTCGAAACCCTCCAGGGCATGGCCCACTGGGTCGACCAGTGGACCGCGGCGAAGACCGAGGAGCACATGCAGAGCATCTTCGAGAACGAGTACGGCGGCATGAACGACGTCCTCTACAACCTCGCGGCGGCTGCCGGTGACGACCACTGGGCGCAGGTCGGCGATCGCTTCACCAAGAAGCGCTTCTTCAACCCGCTCGCCCTGCGCCGCGACGAGTTGCGCGGCCTCCACGTGAACACCCACGTCCCGCAGGTGATCGGCGCCGCCCGCCGCTATGAGCTCTCGAGCGACACGCGCTTCCACGACGTCGCCGATTTCTTCTGGAATGAGGTTGTCGGCGCCCGCAGCTACGTGACCGGCGGCACCAGCAACGGAGAGTGCTGGCTGACCCAGCCCCGCCATCTCGCCCACGAACTGGTCCGCAACGACGCCACCGCCGAATGCTGCTGCATGTACAACATGCTGAAGCTGACCCGCCAGCTCTATACCTGGACCGGCGACCCCCGCTACTTCGACTACTACGAGCGCGTCATGCTCAACCATCGCCTCGGCACCATCCATCCCGAGACCGGCGCCACCATGTATTTCCTCTCGCTCACGCCGGGCGCGTGGAAGACCTTCGGCACCGAGGAGGATTCCTTCTGGTGCTGCACCGGAACCGGCGTCGAGGAGTACGCGAAGCTCACCGACAGCATCTACTTCCACGACGACGAAGGCGTCTTCGTGAACCAGTTCATCGCCTCCGAGCTGAACTGGGCCGAGCGCGGCTTCCGCCTGCGGCAGGAAACCAAATTCCCCAAGCAGCAGGCCACCGCGCTCGTGGTCGACGCCGATCGCCCGGTCGAACTCAGCCTGCGGCTCCGCATGCCGGAATGGCTGGCCGGCCGCGCCTCGGTCGCCGTCAACGGCAAGCCGCTCGAAGCCTCTGCCGGCCCCGGCGGTTACCTGTCGCTCACCCGCACCTGGTCGACCGGCGATCGAATCGAAATGGCGCTGCCGATGGACCTGCACGTCGCCGCCATGCCGGACGATCCCGCGCTCCAGGCGGTGCTCTACGGCCCGCTGGTCCTGGCCGGTGACCTGGGCTCGCAGGGCTTGACCAGGAAGATGATCGTTGGTCCGCAGGGCCCGGAAACCGGGAGCCTGCCAATCGAGATTCCCCGCTTCCAATCGGCGGGCAAGGATCTCAAGGAGTGGATCCGGCCGCAGGGCGAACCGCTCACCTTCCGCACCGCCGGCCAGCCGCGCGATATCACACTCACGCCGCTCAACCGCATCTTCGACAAACGCTACTCGGTGTACTGGAAGGTCGGCTGACCGGCGAATCCTTGCGGCGCCGTACTCACAGCCCGCGCAGTAGGTCGAGTGGACTGCCGGGCCTGAATTCCGAAGTCGACTTCGGCGAGGTTGCATTTCCACATCGCAAGGCTCCGGGAAAACAGGCCTCGTATCAGTCGCAATGGAGCGGCCAACCGCCGATTCGCAGTAGCGCGGGTTACGCTGCGAAGAGGTAAATCCCGCGGCGCAGAGCCGCATACGAAAGAAACTGGTCGCTCATGTCTGACTTACTATTCCTCGGTCTCGATGTCCATGCCGAGACGATTGCCGTCGCCGTGGCCGAAGCGGGCCGGGAGGTTCGCTCGCTCGGCGTGATCCCGAATCGTTTGGAATCGGTCCGCAAACTGGTGCGCAAGCTGGGACCGGTTCCGCATCTCCGGGCATGTTACGAAACCGGCCCGACAGCGTATGTGCTCTATTGGCAACTTACTCAACTCGGTGTATCTTGCGAGGTGATCGCGCCAAGCCTGGTTCCCACCAAGGCGGGGGACCGCGTGAAGACGGACCGCCGCGATGCCGCGAAATTGGCGCGCTGTCACCGCGCCGGCGAACTGACGGCCGTGTGGGTACCCGACGCCGATCACGAGGCACTGCGCGATCTGGTGCGGGCACGCGAAGCGGCTAAAAAGGATCAACTGAAGGCGCGTCACCGGCTGGAAAAGTTTCTGCTGCGGCACGGGCGGCGGCCGGACGGAGTCAAAGCCTGGACTAAGGCGTACTTAGAATTGATCAAGTCCAAGGTGCACTTTGACCAACCAGCTCTGAAAGCTACTCTGGCGGATTACCTGGAATAAGTGGATCACGCCGCCGCGCGCATCGTAAGACTCGAGGGTGCCATCGACGAAGCGGTCCGGCAGGCGCCGCCGGAGATTCGGGCCGTGATCGAAGCGCTGCAATCGCTGCGCGGTGTGGCGCGGACGACGGCGGCCACGATTGTTTCCGAGCTGGGTTCGTTATCGCGTTTCGAGAGACCACAGCAACTCATGGGTTACAGCGGCCTGGTGCCGCGCGAGTATTCGAGCGGGAATCGCGTCCGGCGCGAGGAAATTACTAAGACCGGCAACGGCCATCTTAGGCGAGTGTTAGTGGAGGCGGCGTGGGCGTATCGACACCGGCCGAATGTGAGCGGAAGCATTCTCCACCGGCAGAAGAATCTGGATCTCGACGATGAAGTCAAGAAGATGGCTTGGAAGGCGCAGCAGCGCTTACACAAGCGCTACACGGCGCTGGCGGCGCGGCAAGAACAAGAACCAGATCGTGGCGGCGGTGAGACGGGAGTTACTCGGATTCATCCGGGCGATTGCGATGCACACCGAACGGCAGCAGAAGCAAGTTACTCAAGCGGCCTAAGTGAAATATTGTTCACTTAATCCGTGGCGCAGGCTGTCCGGCCTGCTGAGCCGAGAGTCATCGCGGCTTTTCTGCGGCGCTGGATCGGCACCTCGCCTCCCGCACTTACCGCGGGCGTCTAAGTGAACAGTATTGGGCCTAAGTGAAACTCGAATGACTTACTGGACAGCGGAGCCGATGACAGCGCAGGGCCCACGAAAAGGAGAACCCTCGTCGTGCCCTATGCGGAACGGTTTCAGAACCCAACCCGCGCGTTCAGTCCGAGGCAGCTCCCGACGGATCATGACCATGCGGTCCCGACCCGCGAATATCAGAGTGAT
>PMKM01000241.1:14756-15153 GCA_003157745.1 Bryobacterales bacterium
CGCGACGGGCGGCTCCGGCGGGAACACGGCACGAGGCCTGCGGCAAAAGAACAAAAGCCGACTGGCCTCTTGCCGAGGCGAGTCGGCCCGACTCCAAACCCTGTCAGGCCCGATGGAGGCTTGACAAGGTCGCTCCATATCAGGGCACGGCTTGAGCCGTGTTCCTTACCCGCAGGGCCGGGCAACGATTGGATTGAAAACAGCGGACTTGTCAAATGGGACGCCCGGCGTCTTCGAGGGTGCCGCCTCGGAGGCCCAGCCTGCCGCCTCCAAGAACCTGCGCGGCGCACACTCCCCCGATCGACATAATCGGCGGACGCCGCTAAATCCTGTATAGTTATCGGACTCGGAAGCGCCAATGACACGTCATTGAGAGTGCCGCCTCGGGGACCCAGCC
>PMKM01000077.1 GCA_003157745.1 Bryobacterales bacterium
ATTTCAGGATTGGAAAATGCTCCGCCAGAATTGTCCACTTCCGTTTGGCCGCCCATCGCGATGCCGTTTGGCAGGCGAAAACCGCTTCCAACCCGACCGCTGGGGCGCCCCCGCCGTCAGAACGAGAGATCTTGAATCGCCTCGGCCACTTCGCTTTCGAGCGACGCCTTCTTCTTCTGCAACTCCGCCTCGTGGTCGCGCAATTCGGCCAGCCGCTGCTCGGCTGCATCGATCTGCCGCGCGTAGTTCTGCACGAGTTGCTGTTGCCCGGTCACGTTATTCAGGCTGTCGATGTTCCGCCGCAGCCGATCCTCGTCCGAACTCAGGCTCTGCGTCTGTTCCGTGCTGTACCGCAAAGCGCCGTCGTTTTCTGCGATGCGCGCCTTCAGATCGGATATCTGCTGCAACTGTTTGCGCCCCTGGCTGGTCAGCGTCTTGTTGCTCAGGAAAGTCACCAGCAGGTCCGGCGTCAAGTTGGTCGCCGCGTAGCTCTGGTCGTAGACGATTTCCTCGCTGACCGGAAACGTCTCGGTCGCGCCCGCCGCCAGCTTGATCTCGAACCGGTAGGCCGTTCCGGTTAATGCCGCGGGCTTCTGGTTGAGCAGCGTGTAATTCGCGCGCAGCGGATGCTCGATGATTAGCGTCTTGTCCTTCCGGTCCACGTTGCGCGCCGTGTAGGTGCGTGTCTCCTGCGATGCCACCTTGGTCATCACCACGCCGCGGTTGGCGCGGATTTCGCGGATCGTCGTAGCTGTCGTGCCGAACGCTTCCGTAATGCGCGTGCCCAGATCGACCGCGTAGCTGATGAGCCGCTTGTCGCCGCTCTTGAGCGTCTCCATCAGCGCCTCGCCGCCATATGCCCCGCCATCGTATACTGTGACGGGGCCGCCGTCCAGAGTCTTGCCCGTCGAGTTATCTAACTCCGCGGCGTTGGTCGGATGCTCCGACCCGGAGCCGCTCGAGTAAATCAATAGCTTCCGCGCCTCGATCTTCTGTTGCAGGAATGGCAGCATCGCGGATTCGTCCTTGTGGATCGTCACCCGCTCGCCAATCCGGTACTCGAACAGTTCGCCCATCTGCTGCGCCGTGGCCTGCGCCACGATCGAACTTGGGGCGGCCTGGGTAACCGCGCCGGGGCCGCCGTATCCACCCGACATCGTCATTTCGGCAAACGCCTGCGAGGCGGGCGAGGGCCCAAGCGCGCGTTTCGATACGGTGTTGCGCTGTGGCGCCGGGGCCGTCTCTTCCTGATATGCCCCCGCGTGCACCACCGGCGCCGCTGCGAGGTCGTCCTGCAATTCGGCTCCCGGCCGCTGCACATAGCGCGGCGCATAGAGCTGGCTCACGAACGAAATCGGCCGGCCCGACACCAGCGATAGCTGCACCCCGTTCCAGTCGTCGCCGGTCGTGTTGTCCACCATGGCCCAACCCTCGATCGTCGGCGCGCCCGTCTCGCCAATCATCAACCGGTAGCTCGACTTCCACACCGCCGCCGGTATGATGTAGCTGGCCGATAGTTCGCGCTCTCCGCCGCCGGCCGCGTCCAGGTACACGCTGCGTTTCTCTTTCGATCGCGCCGCCGCCGTTGCCGTCAAATACTCCTGAAACTGCCCCTGCAACTTCCGCTCCGTGAAGCGGACCGTGCACGCCGCGCTCATATCCACGCTGCGCAGATCTCCCGCCGCCGTCAGCAGCGTCAGCCGCTCGCGCTCCGGCTGCTTGTCGCTCCCGGCGATCAGCCTCCCGTTCACCACCTGGCCCGTCACGATTTCGCTGCCGCAGTGCAACTCGACTTCGGCACCCTTCAGTCGATCGAGCAGCGCGCTCAGCGATTCGCCGCTGCCGATCTGCACCGGGAAGCCCTCCAGTTTGCGGCTCAACGGATCGGCCGCATCGTAGCGCAACCCCGCAATCGCTCCGCCGCCCAGAACTTGGATCGTCAGCGATTTCAGTACGTCGTTCATCTCCGTGGCGCGGAAGTCCAGGCGTGCCGCTTCCCCCGCCGCGAGCTTCCCGCCTCGCTCGAAAAATCCTACGCCGTGCTTATATAGCACCACCCGCCGCACCGGCAATTCTCTGGTCTGCGCCGCGGCGCCGGCCGCGAATAGAGAAACCAAAGCGGAGTTCATCATGAGCCATCCAATCGAAACGATTCGAAATCTTCTTGCGCGCATTTGATCTGCCTCCGTGGATGTCGCCCTGCCGTGGCAATTGTGACAGAATCGCTAAGAAGTTTTTCCACCCCGCACACACCGTGGTCGCGCCCTAAAATCGGAGCCGCGACCACAGTGAGCGGTTCTTCCATAGAAACAACTGCACCGCTCGAGCCCCTAGTTCACCCACGGCCCGCGGCCGCCGTTCTTCTTCATGTAAACCTGAAACTTCTTCTTCGCCCGCCGCAGTTGCCACTGCCGGTACGCGCCGCCGACATCGGGCAGCGCCACGCGCGGCAGACGGCTCTTCAGGTAGATGAAGCCGAACGCCGCCCCGCCCAGATGCGCAATCGTGCTCACCCCCGTGTTCGGCCCGAAGGTGAGCAGCAATTCGATGGCGACGAAGATCATCACCAGGTACTTGGCCTTGATCGGAAACAGGAAGTACATCAGCACGGTCTGGTCCGGGTACATCACGCCGAAGGCCACCAGAACGCCGAAAATCGCACCGCTGGCGCCAACTGTAGGCGTGCCCCAATATCCCAGCAGTATGTTGACCACCACCACGCACACGCCCGCCGCAATTCCGCAGTAGAAGTAATACTTCAGGAACCGGCGCGTGCCCCAATCCCGTTCGAGCGTCACGCCGAAAAACCATAGCGTGAGCATGTTGAACAGTACGTGCCCGATGCCCCCATGCAGAAACATGTAGGTGACGAACTGCCAGACGAACAGCAGCTTCACGACGCCCTCCGCCGAAAGCGCCAGCACTGGCACTATTTGCTGCTGCAGTTGAGTGCTCAGATAGTACGGGCTTAAATACGTCAACACAAAAATAGCCGTGTTGACGATAATCAACCACTTCACGCCAGGCGGGAAGTAGCCCCCTATCGACATGCGGCCTGACGAATAACTGGTGTAGCGGGGCATTGCGTGTCTCTTACCGTCCAGAATAACAGATGAGTTACGGCACTCCCGTTCAGGCGGCTATCGATCGCTTGCCGTCCTCGCGTTTGCCATAGCGGGCCAGCAGGCGCGAGAAGGTCTGCAACACCACCGCCACCGCCATCCACACCTGCCAGTGCGAGAACATGCCGGTCGAGATCGCGAACCTGGCCGTAAAGTTCAGGTCCGCGGCAATGCGCCACAAGGCCAGCACCGACGCCAGAAACGCCCCCGGAGTCAACAGCGCCGATACCGCCAGCGCCATCCGCTTGTTCCTGCGGCGTGCTCTGCCTACTTGAAACCCCTTGCCGAACCGGATCCTCACTACCATTGTTTCCGCGTGCGCCCCACACACGCCCCGTCGCCGGAGTCGCCTCCCGCACATCTACCAATCTAACAGTAATTGCGTTAGATTAGAGGCCATCATGCACCGTTTCAATACCGCAGTTTTCGGCACCGGCTTCGTCGGCCGCGTCCACCTCGAAGGCATTCGCCGCCTGGGCTTCGTGCACGTCTACGCCATCGGCGAAAGCAACGTCGAAAAGGCCAAACAGCTCGGCGACGAATTTCACGTCGATAAGACCGGCTCCGATTACCACCAGTTTCTCGAAGATCCCGCCGTCGATGCCGTCCACGTCTGCACGCCGAACGCGCTCCACTTCCCCATGGTTCGCGACGCGCTCCAGGCTGGCAAACACGTGATTTGCGAAAAGCCGCTGGCGACTTCCGTCGACCAGGCCGCCGAGCTGGTCGCGCTCGCGCGCCGCACCGGCCGCCGCAATTGCACCTTCCACAATCTCCGCTTCTATCCCCTGGTCCAGCAGATGCGCCGCATGCGCGAAGCCGGCGAACTGGGCGAGATCCTGGTCGTCCAAGGCACCTACTCGCAGGACTGGCTGCTCTACGATACCGATTGGAACTGGCGCCTGGATTCGAAGGCCAACGGCCGCTCGCGCTGTCTGGCCGACATCGGCTCCCACTTCTGCGACATGGCCGAACACGTCTCCGGCGCGCGCATCACCTCGCTCTGCGCCGACATCCAGACCTTCCACAAAACCCGCAGGCGCCCCAAGGGACCAATCGAGACCTTCGCCGGAAAGACGCTCGCTCCCGAGGATTATCAGGAGGTGCCCATCGATACCGAAGATTACGGCGGCGTCATCTTCCGCATGGGCGAGCGCACGCGCGGCGCTTTCACCGTCAGCCAGGTGGCCGCCGGCCGCAAGAACGGCCTCAATATCGAGATCTATGGTAGCAAGGCCAGCGTCGCGTGGAACCAGGAGCGCCCCGACGAGTTGTGGATCGGCCATCGCAACACGCCCAACCAGATCATCGTCAAGGACCCGTCCCTGCTCCTCCCAGCCGCGCGTCCCTACGCCGATCTTCCCGGCGGCCACAGCGAAGGCTACGACGACACGTTTAAACAGGTCTTCCGCCGCTTCTACCAGTCGATTGACAATCCCGCCGCCACCCCCGAGTATCCGCAATTCGCCGACGGCCTTCGCCAGTTGCAGATCCTGGAGGCCGAGCTCGCAAGCAACGACCGCCGCGCCTGGACCGACGTCCCCGCCTTCCAGCCCGCGTAACTTCCCGTGGCGCGGGGCTGGCTCGCAGAGACGCCCCCAAAACTCAACCCCAAGACGCCGCCGGACATTAGCTTATTGCGGGCAAGAAAATGGTCTTGACAACGGCGTACACCGTAGGTGAAAACCTCGTTAACGTCTACGTGAATGACAACGCCGAGTAGCAGTTCATCGACGATGAAGCGCGGCTCTTGAACGGCGTTCTAAGCGCTTCGAGGTGGGTTTTTACCTGTTGTTCGGCGACTGTCGCGATTTGTGGCTATTCACCCGGGAAAGCGTGTTGCTGTGGGTTCCACGCAGCGGCAACGGTTCATGTCAATCGATAAGTGGCCTGCTAAGTGCCTTTTTCCACGGATTTTGAGTCCCGTGCGTCGGCCAATTCCGCCACTCGAGCGTGAAGGCGCGCGGCGTTCGTTCGAGTATAGCAAGATCGCGCCGCAGGGCTGGCGAGTGTTTGCGCGTTTCCTCGGCGCTAACGGGACACGCGCCGGTGGCGCTGGCCGGCGGCCACGAGCGCGAGCACCAGCGCCGCGTCCACCGCGTAGCGCAGCATGGCGGTGGGATGAAGCCAGCGCACCGTGGCCGGATCGCCCATCGTCATGTCGCCGGCGACGATGCCCAGAATGGCGACACCCACGTAAACCAGGGCCGGGAAACTGCCCATCAACTTCATCAGCAGGTTGCTGGCAAACACGACCAGCGGAATGCTGAGGCAGAGCCCGAAAATGAGCAGCGGGAGGTTGCCTTTGGACGCGCCGGCGATGGCCAGGATGTTGTCGACCGACATGGAGAGATCGGCCATCGAGATGTACCAGACGGCCTGCCACAAGCGGCGGGCGGCGGGGACGCGATCGGGCCGGGCGCCCGTGTCGCGCTGCACCTTCCAGGCGACCCAGAGCACAAACAGGCCGCCGGCCAACTGCAAATACGGGAAGCGCAGGAGGCTCGCCGCCAGCACGGTGAGCGCGATGCGCAGCACGATGGCCACGGCCACGCCGAGAATCACGCCCCAGCGGCGGTCGCGCGGCGGCAACTCGCGCGCGGCGAGCGCGATCACCAGCGCGTTGTCGCCGGCCAGCACCAGGTCGATCAGGACGATGGAGAGGCCGCCGAGCATAAAGGAGGCGGAGAACATGATGCGCCTAAGGCTGCGGACGCGCGGCCACACGCCCGGCGCGCGCGAAGTAGCGCCGCGCCGCGGTGGCATCGCGCAGAATGCGGGCTTTGAGCGCCTCCGGGCTCGAGAACTTGCGCTCCTCGCGTACGCGCCAGAGGAACTCGACGGAGATGCGGCGCGGCGTATCGCCCGTCAACCGATCGAGCAGGAAAGTCTCAATCGTCAACTGCGCGCTCTCGCCGAAAGTGGGCCGGTAGCCGATGTTGGTGATGGAATCCCACACGCGTGCGGCCTCCAGATCGTGCGTGCGGGTGACGTAGACGCCGGTCCGGGGAACCAGTTCGGCGGGGTTCGCGAGATTCAACGTAGGCACGGTCTGGCGGGAGCCGACACCGCGACCGGCGACGACTTCGCCCGCGAGCGCGTACGGCCGCCCCAGCCAGCGCGCCGCCAACGCGACTCGTCCCGCGTCGAGCAGCGCGCGAATCGCGCTACTCGACACCGGCTTCCCGCGGCGGCTGACGGCGGACACGATTTCGGTTTCAAATCCCAGCCGGCCGCCCAACTCGCGCAGCGTCTCGACGTTGCCGGCATGGTTGTGGCCGAAGCGGAAATTGTCGCCCACCAGAACGGCGCGCGCGCCGAGGCGGCCAACCACGATCCGGCGCGCGAATTCTTCCGGCGTGAGACGGGCGACGTCCATGGTGAAGGGCAGGATCAGCGCCTGCTCGATGCCTTCCTCCGCCATCAGGGCGGCGCGGCGCGCGGGCGGCATCATCAGTCGCGGCGCGCGCTGCGGCGCCACAACGCGCGCCGGATGCGGATCGAACATCAGCACCGAAGGCTTCCAGCCGCGCTCCTGGGCGATCTGTTTGACGCGCCGCATAATGCGCCGGTGGCCAATGTGCACGCCGTCGAAATTGCCGATCGAAAGCGCGCTGGGACCGAAATCGGCGGGAACCTCATCGAGGCTGCGATAGATCCTCATTGCGCGCCGCCATCGACTAGAATCTCCATGCCGTCGAAGGCCAGCCGGATGTGCGGCGGCAGCATGCTTTCAGCGCGCTCGTGGCCCAGGTCGTGACAGAGGTGAGTGAAGAAAGCGCGCCGCGGCGCCAGCCGTTCGACGGTCTCGATCGACCGCTGAACCGTCGAGTGCGTGGGGTGCGGCTTGTAGCGCAGCGCATCCAGAAACAGAACGTCCAGGCCGCGCAGCAGATCGAGCGACGATTCGGGAATCGCGCTATGATCGGTCAAATAGGCCGCGGCGCCGAACCGGAAACCGTAAATCGTCTTCGTGCCATGCAGTACCGGCACGGGCAGAAACGGCAGGCCGAACAGATCGAGAGCGCCGCCATCGATCGGCCGCGGATCGAGCTTCGCCACCCATGACGCCTGTTCCTCGGTCGTGAAGATGTAGTCGAACACGCGCTCGAGTGTCGCCATCGTGTCCGGCGCGGCGTAGATCGGAATGCGCCCCTTCTGCCGGAGGTTGAATGGCCGCACGTCGTCCAGGCCCATGATGTGGTCGAAGTGGCCGTGGGTGAACAGCACGGCGTCCACCCGGTCGAGACGCGCGCGCAACGCCTGGGCGCGGAAATCGGGGGTCGTATCGATCACCACCTGGCGGTCCCGATAGCTCACCAGCACGGAAGGCCGCAGCCGGTTATCACGGCGGTCGGTCGAGGTGCAGACCGCGCAATGGCAGCCGAGCGAGGGCACGCCCACGCTGGTTCCCGAACCGAGCACGGTGATCTTCAGCGGCTCCGCCATTCAAGCTTTCGCCTGGGCGGAGGCTTTGGCCACGTCCTCGGACACCTGCACGAAACGGAAGCGCAGTTCGGTGAGAGAGTTCTCGATCAGCCGCTGCTCCTCGAGACTCAGGTTGCCCTTGGTTTTTTCGGACAGCACGCCGAGCATATCGATGGTGTGGCGGGCCAGGTCGAGGTCCGGCTTGGGATGCGCCTCTTCGCCATAGGCCATCAGCCCAAGCTGCATTTCCGCCTGCGTGCGCAGGGAAAGCACCAGAAAGGAAAATGAGGCGGGCGGCAGGGGCATGTGAAAATCCTCCTGCGGCTGCGGGTTGTTTTCAGCTTCGCTCATCAAATGTATTTTACCTTTTCAATTTCGCTGCGAGCGCCGCCTTCACGCCGGGCCACTCGGATTCGATCACGCTGAAATAGACCGTGTCGCGGAAGCTCCCGTCCGGGCAGATCATGTGATTGCGCAGCGTGCCTTCCTCGCGGGCGCCGATGCGCGTGATGGCGCGGCGGGACGCTTCGTTGCGGGCATGGGTTTTCAACTCGACGCGGATCGAGCCGAGCGCTTCGAAGGCGTGGCGCAGCATCAGGAACTTGGCCTCGGTGTTGATGCGCGTGCGCTGCCACGCCGGCGCGACAAAGGTCCAGCCGATCTCGAGTTTGCGATTGGCCGCGTCGATGTTGCCGTAGCGCGTGCAACCAACCACGCGTCCGGAGGCCAGATCGATGGTGGCGAACGGAACGGCGGAGCCGGCGTCGCGCAGCCGCAAGGCGTCTTCGATGTAGGCGCGCATGTCTTCGGGCGTCGCAATGCGCACGTTGGTCCACCGCCAGAGCGCGGGATCGAGCCCAACCTCCGAGAGCCCCGCATGGTGATCGAGCGCGAGCGGCTCCAGCCGGACGGCATCGCCGGTCAAAGCAATCGGCGCAACGTGCATTCTCGTATTCTACGGTTCCCGGCGGGGTGCACGACGC
>PMKM01000045.1 GCA_003157745.1 Bryobacterales bacterium
CGGGTCACGCCGTGCAACGTTCATAAGGCGGCCATAGTGGCTTGTACTCCTCTTCGAGAGGAGAAAGGAACCGGTTCCTCCAGTCCCGGCGCGCAAGCGCCGGCATTTACACAATATCGAAAAGCAAAACCCACGACATAGCTTCCGAAAACGCTCTCCGCTGACGCCATCCGGCCACCAGCCGCGCTCCCCGCGTCTTATGGTGCCGATCCGGATCGAGCGCCCCGCGCCTCCGTCAACAGTTCGCCGTGCCGTCGAAGCCCAAAAAGTCCGTCCATCCGTAGCGCACGCACTCGTGCGNNCGGCACTCATGCCGACGCCCGGCGTTCCATGCGCGAGCGGGTATCGCGAAAAGTCCCGACGCGCCGCACCGAAGAGTGCGTTCACCAAAAGCTATTCCCAAACGCCGCTTAACTCTCGCCCCGCCCCCGTTCCGCCTTCGCTTGCCGTATCTCTTCCATCCGCTCCGCGATTCTCTTTTCGATGCCGCGGCCAGTGGGGAAATAGTAGCGGCGCCCGGCCAGCGACGGGGGCAGGCATTCCATATCGGTAATGGCGTCGGCGAATTTGTGCGCGTGCTCGTAGCCTTCGCCATATCCCCAGTCCTTCATGGCGCGCGTCGGCGCGTTGCGCAGGTTCATCGGGACCGGCTCGGCAATGGTGCTTTCCACATCGGCCGTTACCGCGCCCAGCGCGCGGTAGCTCGCGTCGCTCTTGGGCGCCAGGCAAAGGTAAATGGCGACTTGCGCCAGCGCGAGATCGCCTTCCGGAATGCCGAGAAAATGCACCGCCTGCATGGCCGCGATGGCCTGTTCGAGCGCGCGCGGATCGGCCAGGCCGATATCTTCAATCGACATCCGAATCAGGCGGCGGGCCAGGTACAGCCGGTCCTCGCCGGACTCGAGCATCCGCGCCAGCCAGTACAGCGCCGCATCCACATCGCTCGACCGCACCGATTTGTGCAGCGCCGAAATCAGGTTGAAGTGCTCCTCGCCGCCCTTGCCATAGAGCAGCACTTTGCGCTGAATCGCGTTCTCGAGCGCCGCTTCGGTGAGCGTGCCCTGCGACGCCGCGGCGGCGGCTTCGAGCGTGTTATAAGCCTGCCGCGCATCGCCGTTCGAGTAGATCGCGATCTGTTCGAGCAGCTCGTCGGCCGCTTCGAGTTCGACCACTGGCAGCGCGCGCTTGAGCAGCGTGATCAACTCCGGCACACTGAGCAGCCGCAGCGCATACACGCGCGAGCGCGACAGCAGCGCCGAAATTACTTCAAAGGATGGATTCTCCGTGGTGGCGCCGATCAGGATGATGTCGCCGCGCTCCACGTACGGCAGGAACGCATCCTGCTGCGCTTTATTGAAGCGGTGAATCTCGTCGATGAAGAGAATCGTGCGGCGCCCCAGGCGGCGCAGTTTCTCGGCCTCCACCATCACCGCCTTGATTTCCTTCATGCCGCTCAGCACGGCGCTGAACGGGATGAACTCGCACCGCGTGATGCGCGCGATCAACTTGGCGAGCGTGGTCTTGCCGACCCCGGGAGGGCCCCACAGAATCACCGACGTCAACTCGTCGCGTTCGATCTGGCGGCGCAGCGGTTTTTCGGGACCGAGAATGTGCTCCTGGCCGACGTAATCTTCCAGGCGCTCGGGCCGCATGCGCTCGGCCAGTGGGCGTTTTTGATCGGCACCCGATGGCGCGTCGGGCGAGAGCGGCGTGGAATCGAACAGGCTCACGCGCGAGGAGTCCTTTGCCGGCGGGCTTCGTAAAGCAGAATGCCGGCCGCCACAGCGGCATTCAACGATTCGACGCCCACGGTGGGAATCGAGACCGGCTGCGCCGCCGCGCGCAGTACGTTGCCCACGCCGCGCGCCTCGCTGCCAATCGCGATCCCGCAGGGCTTCGCCAGATCCACCTCGGCCAGCGCCCACGCGGGAGCCGCCGCGCGTGCCGGCTCCGACGCATAGAGCTGCACCTGGTTCTGCTGCAACGTCGCGCGCGCCGCCGCCGCGTCCATTCCCGTGAGGCACGGAACGCGAAATACCGAGCCCGCCGAGGCGCGAATCGTCTTCGGGTTGTGCGGGCTCACCGTGCCTTTGACGAACAACGCTCCCGTCGCCCCGAACGCCTCCGCCGCGCGCAGAATGGCGCCCGCGTTGCCTGGGTCCTGCACCCCATCGAGCACCACCACCAGCGGGCAATCGTGAAAGAGTTGCTCGATCTTCCATTCCGGCGGCCGCACCAGCGCCATCACTCCCTGCGCGGTTTCGGTGCCCGAAATGCCCTGGAAAAGCTCGTCCGGCATCACGGCCAGCCGCACGTCGACCGGCCCGCGCAAGTGCCCGGCCGCGTTCGCCCGCGCCGATTCCGCCGCCAGCACGATCTTCACTTCGCACCGGCTCTTGATCGCTTCCTCGAGCAGATGAAACGTCTCGGCAACGCAAAAGCCGTCGGCCGTCAGACCGCCGTGCGCAACGGCGCGGCGAACGTCTTTGAGCAGCGGGTTGGCCGCGCTCGATATGGTTTCCGGTCGGGGCATATGTTTACAATGGTTCGGACGATCAGATTATCGCAGATGAAACGCGTGGTATGGGCCGTAGGGCTGGTGGCCCTGGTGGCGCTGGCCGTGCTCGCGATCTCCATCGTTCGCGTGGCCAGCCGCATCGAACGCCAATCGGTGGTCGATGAGGCCCGCCCGGCGGACATCATTCTCGTGCTCGGCGCTGCGGAATATCACGGCCGCCCGTCGCCCGTCTTGCGCGCCCGCCTGGACCACGCTCTCGATCTGTACGCGCGCAAACTGGCCTCCCGCATCATGACTACCGGCGGCTCCGGCGGCGACCCCGTGTTCACCGAGGGCGGCGTCGGCCGCGCCTATCTGATGAATCGCGGCGTGCCTTCCGATGCCATCGTGGTCGAGAACGAAGGCGGCACCACCGTGCATTCGATCGCGATGGCGGGCGAGATCATCCGCCGCATGGGCCTCGATTCGGTGATCGTGGTCAGCGACGGCTATCACATCTATCGCGTCAAACGCATGCTGCAATTCCGCGGGCTGCGCGTGTACGGTTCGCCGCGCAAGGATCACAACTCGCCGTCGCGCGAGGAATGGAACTACGTGCGGCAGGCCGTCGGCTACATCTTGTGGCGCGCCGGCCTCGGCGTCTGAGGCCTTGCCGCCGGACCCGCCAGCGGCTAGAGTCGTAACCATGGACACCACCCTCGATGTCGCCGCGACGATCGTCGAACTGGAGCGCGCCGCGCTCGAACGCTGGGGCCGCGGCGATCCCGATGGCTTTCTCGAGATCTGCGCGCCGGGCGTCTCCTATTTCGATCCGTTCCTCGAGCGCAGGATCGATGGAATCGACGCACTGCGCGACCTGTACGACGGGATTCGCGGCAAGATCCACATCGACCGCTTTGAGATCCTCGAGCCCCGCGTGCAGGTTTCGGGCGACGTAGCGGTTCTCACGTTCCGCTTCGTGAGCCACGCCGGCGAGGGCTCGATGCACTGGAATGCGACCGAGGTTTACTCGCGCGACGACTCGGGGTGGAGAATCGTCCACTCCCAGTGGGCGTTTCATCAGCCAAAACTCGCCGGTTGATCGCGAGTGCCGGCAGCCGGATCTTCGACCGCTGGATTCGCCTCTATTCGAAAACCGCTCCCTTTGGTCGCGGCTCCGTTCGTAAGCTAGCGGCCCGGCAGCGTGACTTGCACCGTATTGCCGTCTTCGTCGACGAGAATCCTGCTTTGCCTGGCGACCGGGGCGTGGTGGGCTTGGCTGGCTGCGGCCGGCCCAGGCGCCGTCGCCGTTGTCTGCGGCGGCGCGACGATCGGGTTAAACGGCTTGCCGGCTCTGGCGGCGGCGATCTGTCGCGGCAATTGCGAGACGCTCTGCGCGATCACGGCGCGCTGCTGGTCCCAGGCTCGCCGCAACTCGTCTTCCGGCACGCGCAACGAGACGTCCAGCGTCTTGTCCGTAAGGTGGCTTTCGATGTTCATCTGGCTCGCGCCGTTCTGCTGGCCCTTGGCCATCGCCTGCAGCATCGCGATCATGGCGGTCATCTTTTGCGCGTCCTGCGCGGTGCGCATGTGAAGCTGCGCCGCCATATCGAGGTCGCGATTCACCGAGAGGCCGAATTCGAACCCACTGACGCCTTCGAGGCCCTGCGTCGCGCTCTTGGCCGCGGACACTCCGTCCAGACCGTCGGCCACCGCCCAAATCCAATAACGCGCGCATAGCGCGGTAGCGGCCGCGGCCAGATGAGCGTCCACCGATTTCAATCCGTGCCGGTCAATCGCCCGTTCCACGGTCGCCCGGTCGCCGGAGAAAATCGTGTACGGATCCATGACCGCCATCAGGTGCTCCCGCTTGGCGTCGAGCGGTATCAGCGGCACCGAGTGGTAACGGCCAATCGCCGCCGGCAGATGCGACTTATCGAACCGGCCGCGCAGGATGACCAGCGAGGACGCCTTCTGATCCGCGGAGGAACTCGCGATCCAGAGTTGGTCGAGATCCTGGATCGGGTCGAAACCCTTCAGCGGCAGTTCCTTGGTCCATCCATCGCCGGAGGCGGTCTTCATCTGCTCGACGAGCGCCTTGCCCCAGTCCGAGTTCAGTATCGTGCGCACCTCGACGCCGATCAGGACCTTGGTGTCGGCCGGCACATATTCGGGGAATGGAGGATCGGCGGCCACCAGGGCTCCAGCCGACAGTAATAGGGCAATCGGAAAACTCAAACGCAGCAAGGGGTTGTCTCCTTGTATCCAGCATGGCCCGGCGCCGGGCGTCGCGCCAGATGTCTTGGGTTAATGCCGGAGTATTGACAATCCGGCACGGCCGCCGGCCCCGCTGGTTATCCGGCGTGTTAATTCGGGTCGCTGCCGCGAGTTGTGCGCCAAATCCGGTAAGTCTTTCGGATCATGAGAGCGGTCATGATGGCAAAGAACCCGCCCCATTCCCAGCGCGAGATTACCGGAACATACGGGCGCCACAGATGGCTGAGTGCCCACGCCAGTGCGGCGGCGAAGATACCACAGCACCAGAGTTGGCCGTGCCACTTCCGCATGACCGCGTCGCTCGGCTGCGCACTCACGGACACCATTCTACCTCAGCGGCGGGATACAGGCGCGCCGGTCTGGTGCGATTTCTCACTCGCCCAGCGCCGCGTCGAGATCCGCGATCAGATCCTCCACGTCCTCGATGCCGATCGAGACGCGAATCAGGTCGGCGGTGATTCCCATTTGGGCAAGCGTGGCTGCATCGACCGACGCGTGGGTCATGGTGACCGGATGCTCGATCAACGATTCGACGCCGCCCAGCGATTCCGCCAACGTGAAGAGGCGGACCCGTTCGAGCAACTGGAAGACGGCGTCCTGGCCGCCATCGAGGCGGAAGGAAAACGTGCCGCCATACCCGCTCATCTGGCGCAGTGCGAGCGCGTGCTGAGGATGCGATTCGAGGCCGGGATGCCGCACTTCGCTCACTTCCGGCCGTTGTTCGAGCCAGTGCGCAATCGCGAGCGCGTTGCGGTTGTGTTCCTCCATACGCAACGCCAGCGTCTTAATCCCGCGCAGCACCAGGAAGCAATCCTGCGGTCCGGCCACCGTTCCGGTCGCGTTCTGCAGAAAGCCGATTCTCTCCGCCAGCCCGGCCTGGTTGGTGACCACCGCGCCGCCCACCACGTCGGAATGGCCGCTGATGTACTTGGTGGTCGAGTGCACCACGATATCCACGCCAAACTCGAGCGGGCGCTGGAAGTAGGGCGAGAGGAACGTGTTGTCGCAGATGGCAATCGCGTCGAAGCGATGCGCCAGCTCCGCCACCGCTTTCAGGTCCACCAGGTTCATCATCGGGTTGGTCGGCGATTCGATCCAGACCGCCGCGGCGCCGCGCGCGAGTTCGCGCTCGGTCGAGGCCGCATCGCGCAGGTCCACGTAAACCGCTTCGATGCCCTTGCCGCGAAATACCTTCTCGAACATGCGGAAGGTCCCGCCGTAAAGGTCGCTATGGACGATGATCCGGTCGCCGCTCGAGAACATCAGCACCACCGTCGTCTCGGCCGCCATTCCGGTCGCGAAGGCGAAACCGTGCGCGCCGCCTTCGAGCGATGCCAGGCAAGTCTCCAGCGCCTTCCGCGTCGGATTGCCGCTGCGCGAATATTCGAATTCGTTCGGCTGGTTGACGCCGCGAAATGCAAACGTGGAAGTCTGGTAGATCGGCGTCATCACCGCGCCCAAATGGTCCGCGGGGTTGTGACCCGAGTGAACTGCGAGTGTCTTGAATTTCATGTGCCTGGTTACCTTCCGAAGGGGATGGAGCCTGAGTGCCGCTGGCTTGCAATCACAATTGTCGCCCAAACCGCGGTGGGTTTGCCGGACTGTGAATCAGGCCCGAAAACACAATAGTAGATAGAGATTCAGTGGTTTGCGGGCGACGCCGGCGCAACCGGCTCGCTACACGGCAATCGCCAGCGGACGCACGGGGGCCGCGGTTGCCCCGCGGATCTTCAGCGGCGCGGCCACCAGCAGGAATGTCCATTGGGCCGCGGCGGCCAACTCCTCCAGGTTCAGGCACTCGACGATGTGGATGCCGCTTTCGACCAATAGATGGACGTGCACCGGCATGGCGGCGTCCGGCATTTTCTCGAACGCCAGGGTGTCGCTTCCAGCGGCGAAGACGCCGCGCCGGCTCAACCATTCGGCGCCGGCTCGGCCCGGGCCGGGCGCGTGCAGTTGGGAAACGAATCGCCGCGCATCGTCGAAGTAGCGCCCCCAGCCGGTGCGCAGCAGTACCACGTCGCCGCGCTCAATGGCGACCGCCTGGGCACGGGCGATTTCGTCGAGAAGCTCCGGCACGATCTCGAAATCCGCCGCCAGCGCATCCACTCCTGCGTGGCCGGCGACGTCGAGCAGAACGCCGCGGCGCACGATGGGAGCCACCGTGTCGATCGAGTGCGCGGCGAATCCGTTCTGGTAGGACTGCACGGAGGCCGCCTCGATGCCGCCGAACAGCTTGCCGCCGCAGGAATAGTGACACAGGGCGTCGATGTGAGTGCCTGAGTGGGTGCCCAGCGCCAGCGCATCCGCGGCCGAGCTGTTGCCCGCCGCGCCCACGTATTCGCCGTGCTGCTTTACCAGTCCGAACAGAAACGGAGGGTGCGTAGGGTGATGCGGCATGCCCGCAAAATAGGGTTGCGCCAAATCGAAGACACGCGCGCCGGCGATGGCTTCCTCAAGTAACTGCATCTTTAGAAAACTGTAACATGTGCCGCACTGGAGGGTACAGTAAACGAATCGCCTTACAGGACCAATAGGGCTATTGCCGCGCAGGACTGGGGGAAACTAAGTCGTTTTCCTGGGGTGCGTTTGTAACCGGATAACTGTATCTTAATAGGTAGGACCATGACCAAGGATGATTTGTTAGTGGCTGTCGACCGATGTTTCTTCGCTGGCAGCCCGGAGTCCGTGGAAGTCGAGTTTCGGGTTTTGCAAGCCGTGTCCGATCGCGCACAGCGACTGCTGAGCCGGGCGGACGATCTCGATGTGGTCTTCAAGAAATCGACGGCCTGGCTGGAAAGCGACGACCTGGTCGCCTTTGCCAACTCGAAACACGGCGGCTCCATCCTGGTCGGCGTTCATGAGACGAGGAATCTCGATGGCTGGCCGACGGGCGCGTTAGCCGGGTGCGCGGTGGGCGATCCGGAGAGGCGAAAGATTCTGGCCAAGGCGAACCAGTGCGTGCCGCCGGTGCCGGTGTCCATTTTCGTCGAGAACCGCGCCGAAAGGCCGTTCTATCGTATCGAGATCCCATCCGGCCCGCGCAAGCCGTATTGCACCGCGGAGGGAATCTATAAGATCCGGGATAACGGACGAAGCGAGACGTTGTACCCGCGCCAGCTTCTCGCTTTGTTTCTCGAAACCAATGGCGAGGAGATTCTTCGCCGGGCCGGATTAGCGACGGTCCCATTCGGCGCCCCCTTGCCGGAGATCGAACGGTCTATCGCGATCGAGAGAAACGAATGGAGCCAGGCCGCGCGGGACCTTCCGAGCCGCCTGCAGGATTCGCCGCCGGGAAACTTGGAGACCGTCCTTCGTGCGGAGAGCGCCGCCGCCAACCGCCTGGAACCGGCGGCGGAATGTGCGGTACGTCTGAGTAGCCAGGACCTGTGTGGGTTTCTGATGCAGATAATGTGAATGGCCGGCCCAGGATCGTTCGAGGATGGTTGCAGACGACTCTCGAATCGATACCGCAATGGAGACGAGAGAGCCGGCGATCCGGCTTGGGCGGCGGACGCGACGATGCAATTAGTACTAACGAAGTGTGTGTACTAAAGTGACCGCCTAGGAGTCGGTTATGCCGGAATGCAAGGTTCTGCTGGTCGAAGACAATCTCGGCGATGCCCGCTCGCTGCAGGAGATGCTGGCGGACGCCGATAGCAGTCTGTTTCGGGTGCAGACCGCCGACAGTCTGGTAGCGGCCTTGAACGCACTGGCGCTGCGGCGTTTCGATGTGGCGCTGGTCGATCTATCGCTGGCCAGCTCGCATGGGCTCGAGACTTTGTTGACCGTGCAGCGGCACGCGCCCGGTCTGCCCATCGTGGCGCTCACGGGGCAGGATAGCGACTCGATGGCGATGGCCGCCGTCGAGCGCGGCGCCCAGGACTGCCTGGTGAAGAGCACCCTGAAGGTCGACTCGCTGGTGCGGAGCCTGCAATACGCCATGCTGCGGCGCCACCGTTCCACGGAACCGGTCGAGACTCAGGTAGCCACCGTGATTGGCATACTCGGCGCCAAGGGCGGCGTGGGCACCACCACGATTGCGTGCCATTGGGCGCTCGAGCTGCAACGGCAAACCAAGAAGAAGGTGCTACTGCTGGACGTGGACGTCAGTTCCGCGTCGGCGTCGTTCCTGATGGACGTGCATTCCGAGTACACCACCGCCGAGGCGTCCAGCAACCTGCACCGCCTGGATGCGTCCTATTGGAACAACCTGGTGTGCTCGACGCCACGCGGCGTCGACGTGCTGCAGGCGCCCGGCGCGATGCGGTTTCACGATCCACTGAACGGCGAGCGCGTGCGTCACGTGCTGCGGTTTGCGCGATCGCTGTACAGCTACGTCGTGGTGGACCTGGGACGTCTCAACGATCTCTCGCTCAGCCTGGCCTCGGAGGTGAGCGAGCTGTTTGTCGTCACCACGCCGGAAATCCCGGCGCTCTTCGAAACCGGCCGCGTTTTAAACAAACTGAGCGAACCAGGGGTCATGGGCGGGCGCACGCAATTGATTCTCAACCGGCTGGCGAAGGGGATGTCGCATTCTCTGAGCGACCTGGAGTGCGTGCTGGGGCGCCCGGTCTGCGCCACGATTGGCGATTGTTCGGCCGAGTTGCACGATGCTTACGGCATGGGCCAGTTCCTCGACGAGCGGCTCGCGATCTCCAAGCAGTCGCGGCAGATGGTAACCACCTACCTGGGCGGCGGCGTGGTGGAACCCAGGTCGGCATCGCGCGGCGCGCTAGGGTTGTTGCGGCTGGCCGGAGTGCGCGACTAAGCGAGACGCCTTCGCGTCCGGCTACTTGCGGACCATCCGGCGGTGATCTTTGAGGATGCAACGGTCCATCACCACCGTCAGGCCGGCGGATTCGGCGCGGCGCGCGGCCTCTTCGTGCACCACGCCTTCCTGCATCCAGATGGTCTTGGCGCCCTTGCGAATGGCGGCTTCCACGATTTCCGGCACGTGTTCCGAGCGGCGGAAAATATCCACGATGTCGATTGGCTCGGGAACCGCGTCGAGCGACGGATAGCACTTCTCGCCCAGCACCTCGGTCACGGTCGGGTTGACCGGAATGATGCGGTAGCCGGCCCGCTGCATGTACTCCGCCACGCCGTAGCTGGGGCGGAAGCGCCGGGCGGAAAGACCGACCACGGCGATGGTGTGGGCCGCGGCGAGGATGTCCGCGATCGGTTTCATTTGGCCTCGCGCCGGGGCGCCGCCCGCTTCGGCTTCAGCGCGCTGCGCAGGCTGGCCACCTCGTCTTCCGTCAGGTGCCGGAAGCGGCCGGGTTTGAGCGGGCCCAACTCGATCGGGCCGACGCGCACCCGCCGCAGCTTCTCCACCAGAAAATCGAAATGCTTGAACATCATGCGGATCTGATGGTTGCGGCCTTCGAAAAGACGCACTTCGTACCAGGGATTCTGCGCCGCGTGGATCAGCTTCAACCCGGCCGGCAGCGTGCGCTTGCCGGAGAGCGGAACGCCGTGGCGGAAGCGCTCCTCCTGCTCGGCGGAGAGCGTGCCATTCAACTTCACCACGTAGGTCTTGGGCAGATGCGTGGTGGCGGACGTGATGGCGTTGGCCATCTCGCCATCGTTGGTGAGCAGCAGCAGGCCTTCGCTGTGATAATCCAGGCGGCCCACCGGGTAGACGCGTTCCTTCACCCCGTGCAGCAGGTCCATCACCGTTTCGCGCCGCTGCGGATCGCTCACGGTGGTGACGGTATTGTCGGGCTTGTAGAGCGCGATGTAGACCAGCCGCTTGGGCGCGTGCAGCAGCTTGCCGTCCACTTTGATGTGATCGCGCTCCAGGTCGGCCTTGGAGCCAAGCTCGGAAACCACAGCGCCGTTAACCGAAACGCGGCCCTCCGCGATCAGCTCTTCCGCATGGCGCCGCGAGGCCACGCCGGCGTGCGAGAGAATCTTCTGCAGCCGCTCTTCTGCCATCAGTTGCCTCCCGATGGCGGCTCGTCGCCAGAGGCCGCAGCCTCGGCTTCGGCGGCCGGCGCGGGTTCGGGCGCGGCGGCTTCTTCGGCTGGATCGGGCTCGGCGGCTTCCTCCGTCGCTGGTTCGACCGCTTCCGGGCAGGCCGGTTCCGCCACGCCGGCTTCGGGCGCCGCGGGTTCGACCACGGTGAGTTGCGCCGTAGCCGCCGGCTCGGCCGCCGCATCCGGTTCCGCCACTTCGTCGCTCTCGCCGAACGACATGCGGCGGATCTCTTCGAACTCCTTGAGCGACGGCAGTTCGGAGAGATCCTTCAATCCGAACTGAATCAGGAATTCCCTGGTGGTCTTATAGAGGATGGGCTTGCCGATCACGTTCTTGCGCCCGGCGGCGGCGATCAGCTTGCGGTCGAGCAGCGTCTTCAGCACGCCGGTGCCCTGCACGCCGCGGATTTCCATGATCTCGGGCGCCGTGGCGGGCTGCTTGTAGGCGATCACGGCCAGCGTTTCGAGCGCCGGCAGCGAGAGCTTGAGCGGCGGCTTAAGGCTCTTGGCGAAGGCGCGCACCGAATCGTGGTGCTCGGCCTTGGTCGCCATCTTGTAGCCGCCCGCCACCTGGCGAATCGCCACGCCGTGCTCGGGCTTGTCGAATTCCTCGATCAGCCAGGCCAGGGCTTCCGCGACGCGCTCGACCGGCTGCAGCAGCGCCGCCCCAATCTGCGCCGGCGTCAGGGGTTCCTCGGCGACGTACACGATCGCCTCGACCACGGCGCGCAACTGCGCATCGGCCAGCGAAACCGGCGTTTCGTCCGCCGCCGGCACCGCCAGCAGCTCGTCCATCGAAACCGGCTGCTGGGGAGCGTCTGTCTCTTCGGTTGGCGGCTGCACGGCGTCCGGCTCCGCCGCCCCGGTTTGTATTTCCAATTCTTCCATTCCCGTCAAATGTAGTCTTTTTCAATCGTTGCGATGGGCTGTTCGTCGGCGAACACCGCATCGAAATTCCGGTGCCGCCGCAGCGCGATTTCACCGAACAAATCCTTCTGCGTCACTTCCACCGCCTGCATGCGAATCATTTCGAGCACGGCCAGAAACAGCGCGATCATGGCGCGCCGCGAGTGCAACTCCTCGAGCACGCGCAGGATGAAAATCGGCTGGTCCTCCGCCACCGCCCGAAACCGGTCGCGCAGGTTGCGGATCATGTCCGGCACGGTCACGTCGGCCTGTTCCACCTCGTACGTCGGGCGGAGCTTGGCGCGTTCGATGATCGACCCGAACGCCTTCACCAGGTCGAACAGGGTGATGGCCAGGCCGGGATCCTCGTCCTCGTTCGTAAACGCCTTGATGGTCGGATTCGACCAGACGTTTTCCTCGATCATCCGCTTCTGCTGCAGCATCTCGGCGGCGTTCTTGAAGCGCTCGTGCTCGAGCAGCCGGTCCACCAGCTCCTGGCGCGGGTCGTCCGCCTGGTCGGTATCCTGCCCCAGCGCCGGATCGCGCGGCAGCAGCATTTTGGACTTGATATGGATCAGGGTGGCCGCCATGTAGACGAACTCCGCCCCCAGGTCGATATCCATTTCGCGCGCCTTTTCCATGTACTCCAAATACTGCGAAGTGATGGTAGCAATAGGGATATCCTTGATTTCGATCTGCTGCTTGCGGATCAAATCCAGCAGCAGATCGAGCGGCCCGTCGTACTGTTCCAGGTGGATATCGAGCGGCGATGACACTGCTTTCACGATAGCACGGGGCAGCCCGGCGACCGGCCGGCGTGAGGGGCCGCTACTCCTGGGCGGCAGCCTCGGCGCCGGATTCCCGCAGGCGGTCGAAGAGGCCGCGCGCGGCGCGCTGGGCGGCGATCTTCTTGGTGCGGCCCTCGGCCTGGCCCACCCAGTCCTTGCCGACGCGGACCTCGACGGTGAAGGTCTTCGAATGCTCCGGCCCGCGCTCGCGCACGATCGAGTATTTCGGTTGCGGCAGCTTGCGGGATTGCGCGAACTCCTGGAGGACGCTCTTGAAGTTGGCGATAGCGGGCTGGATGTCGGTACCGGCCTCTTCGTCGCTGCCCAAAGGCGCGTCGAGCACGTTCGCGGCGACGAACCGGCGCACCGGCTCCATCCCGCCATCCAGGTAGATCGCGGCGATCACGGCTTCGAGCGCGTCCACCAGCAGGGTCTTCTTGGCGCGTCCGCCGCTCATCTCCTCGCTGCGGCCCAGTTCGAGGTACCTGCCCAGGTCGAGCCGCCGCGCCACGCCGTGCAGATGGGCCGCGCTCACCAGGTGCGCCTTGACCCGCGACAGCTCGCCCTCGGTCGCTTCCGGAGACCGCTGCATGAGCGCCTCGGCAACCAGAAAGCCGAGGATCGAATCGCCCAGGAATTCGAGTGGCTCGTTATCCGAGAGCGCCGGTCCGGCGCCGGCGCGCGATTCGTTGGCCGCCGAACTGTGGGTCAGCGCGCGGTCGAGCAACGCCGGATTGGAAAACCGGTGATTGACGCTCGACTCTAGCGTGCCCAACTCCGCGCGCATGCCCGCGGCTACTTCGCGCCGGCGGCCTTGGCCTGGGTCGCCAACGTCTTCACGCTGGTGGCGATTTTCTTAATCGCCGGGTGAAGCTGCGGGTCGGCCAGCAGCTTGTCGCAAATCGCCAGCGCTTCGTCGCTCTTGCCGGCTTTCTGCAAGGCCACGGCCTGCCGCACCTGGTAGGCAGGCTGCGGGTCGTCATTCGCGGCCGCCTTGAACGCCGCCGCCGCCGCGTCGTAATTCTTGCGCGTGAGTTGCAGCAATCCCAGATCGTTCTCCGCCTGGGCCTTGGTGAACTTCTTGTTTTCCGTCCACGCCTCGTCGGTCATTCCTTCGCTGGGCTTGTTGTCGATGTTCGCCAGCGCCTGGTTGAGAGCCTTTTCCGCTTTGGCCAGCCGCTCGTCCCTGTCGAGGTCCTTTTCGCCGACGTGCAGCGCGATCACCTCGCCCAACTGCATCGCCGCCTGCGGGTTCTTGGGATCCATTTCGAGGATTCGTTCATTGGTGAGCTCGGCACTGGCTACGTCGCCCTTCTGCTGGTAGGCCGTGGCCTCCGCCATCAGGGCGACTTCCTTGAACTGCGTATCGGCGAACTTGGTGAGCAGCTCTTCCGCCGCCTTGATGATCGCGTCCGGGCCCTGCGTTTCCGAGGCGATCAGCGCCTGCACGGCTACCGATTCGGCCTTCGATTTCACTTTCATCTCCGCCATCAGGCCGGAGACGCCGATTGCCATTACCAGGACGCCGCTCAATAACGTTCGTTTCATCCGAATTACTCCTTGTTTTGTTTGGTGCTTGCGCGGACGCCATTCTCGGCCTGCCTGCGCGCCAGGTCGGAAATGCCGTTCACTTGCAAAGCGTCGAGAAAATAGTGCTGCGCCCGATCGGCTCCGTCGGGATCGTCGGTCGCCATCGCCAGCTTGCCCAGATACACCAGCACCCACGCCCTGGTCGCCGGGCGCGGCCCGAGATCGAGCGCGTTCTGAAAGAGGCGGACCGCCGCGCCGGGATCCTTGCTGAGTGCGGCGATACGGGCCAGGCCGTAGTAGGCGTCCGCGTGCAGCAGCTTATCCTCGGTCTGCTGGAGGACTTCGAGGTACTTCCGTTTCGCCGCGTCCAGGTTGGCGGGGTTCTTGTCGCGATCCGCGTAAAGCTGGCCGCCCTCGTCGAGCGTCTTGGCCGCCCCGGTCAGCGGCGCGGCGGGAACGGCGGGCGCGGTCACGGCGGGGGCCGCGGGCTTGGCCTCGTGTACGGGCGGCCCGGCGTTGAAATCCACTCGCGAGAGCCGCGCGTCTTCCGTTTTCAGATCGATCGCGCCCACCATTTCCGGGTAGTAGACCTGCATCGACTGTTCCTGCTTTTCGTACAATTGCAGGCCCTCGGAAAAGTACGGAGTCAAAATGAAGCCCTGGTAGAGCGCGCGTTCGACCGCGGCCGGATCGTGATCCAGGCGCGCCTCGACGGCCTTGATGAGCGACTCGGTGGTCAACGATACGAAGTCGTCCTGGAAGGAATCCGATAGCCGCCTCACCCGCTGCGCCTGGTGCGTCAGGAATTTCTTGCGCTCGAGGATCTCCTGGTGGCGCGCCGCCAGCGGGTCCAGCAGGTAATGCAGGTAGGCGTGGCGGACGTCGAACCAGCGCGGCTCGGCCGAAGGCGTCACCACGACCGTGTCTTCGTAACCGTAGCTACGCCGCTGCACCTGGCCGGACGGGGCCAGCAGCTCGATGAAGATCTGAAAATGGCGCCCGTCGAAGCCGGAGGTCGGCTGCCGCAAATAGGTGCTCACCTGGAGCACGGCCTGCGTCACCGGGCCGTGGTATCGCGCAATGTACCCGTCGATCGCCGGCTGCGAGCGTACCCACACCGCGCCAATGCCGGCTTCCTTGTAGAACTGCGCCAGGAGCTTCGCGAAATCCTTGATCCGCAGCACTTCGGGCGGCAGATCCAGGTCGCGGCGGCGAAAGGCGAAATTGGGCGGGTCGCCGACGCTGAGCGCGAAGGAGATGTATTGGGTGAGCTCGGCGGTCGGGTCGGCCTGGTGATGTTGAGCGACGAATTGGCGGATGGCGGCGAGCGATGGGATGTCGCGGTGCGCCAACTCCTCGCGCACGTCCTTGCGCAGCCGGGGGCTGCTGGGCGCGTCCAATCCGGTATCCATGCCCGCCGCGTTGAGCGCCGCCATGACGGTGAACAGCGTGGGGCTGGCGTCGAGTTGTCCCGGTGCTGGTTGCTGCGCGCGCGCCGCCAATGCGATGGCGAGCAAGGCAGGGAAGACAAATTGCTTCAACAAGGTGCGCCTAGAATAATTCCAGTGTACCCTAGGTCGTCGTTTTCCCAGAATCGGGGAGCGGGGGCGGGCGGCGGGAGGGGCGTGACGGGACCAAGCCCGATGAAGGCAATGTTCAGAAACGCGAGAGTTCTGAACCGACGCCCCTGTCGAAACTCACCACGCCGGCGGTTGCTTAATAAGAGCGCCGACTGTGGTAAAAACGTGGGGAAGGCACATTCCGGCAAAGGAGACCAAGAGCATGGCTATCGCCATCGAGTACGGCAGAATCACCGGACTCATCAACGCGCCTACAAGAGCGCCGGCCATCACCTGGGACGACACCCACGGCAGATACGTCGGCTTCACCCTCGTAGCCCGGAACAGGGCCGACGGCCAAGTCAAATTCACAGGCAACGGCCGGGACAGCCGGGACGGATGGGACGTCGGCTGGATACAGGTGGCGGAAGCACGGACCAATTGGGGGATGTACCGCGGGGAAAAGGAGGAAGACGGGAGCGTGTTTGTACAGCGGGGCGGCGGATCCGCAAACCGCCAGAGAATGTGCCTCGACATATCGCGCAGACGGATCATAGGCGATGTTTTCACCCGAACCAAGGAAGCGGCTCCGTGGTGCCATTGCGGAATACCGACAGTGCCGTTCCCCGTGACCGTAGCGCTGATCGAACAGGATCAACCATTCGACTGGTACGATCTGGAAACCAAGAACGCACTCGCCAAGGGCAGGACGAACTACCTGGACGAGGTCCAAATGGAGTTCAAGTTCTGCACCGTCCTCAGCGTGCGCGACTCAGCCAGAACATTTCACCATCTCGCGCACTTTTACTGGTCCGCGCGCTGGCACTACACCTTCCACCCAAAACGGTATTCGCCGAAGCCGGAGCCCGAAGACTGGACAGTAACCCCTGTCGAGGGCGGAAACGGAGCGACGATGTCGGCGGCATACCAATTCCCGCCACGTGACGCCAACCTCACAAGGGTCCTCACGGCGAAGCACACCCTCGACTGCCACGGAGTGGTAGATCTGGCCAGCCAGAACACGAGGCCAGGCGGACCAGGAAGGCGAGAATACGCCGACCGCAACCACAAACCGGACGTGAGAAGATGAGACTCGCCGCACTGTGCGCCCTCGCGCTGCTAACCTCTTGCGGCGACCATCTGGACGTGAAGCCCATAGGCCGCCAAGAGGGGCGCGCCCAGACCGCGATCACGATAAGGAGCCTCGACAAACCCGGCGCAGAGATCGTAGAGAACCACGGGCAAAGCCAAACGGTGCGCGTCCACGTCGAGGTGGAACAGCGAGACGGCGAGAAATGGAAAGATACGGGAACCAACGTCAAACTGGTGGAGCGATGCACAGAAGCAGAAGCCGACCAAACATGTAGAAATCTGCCTGCGGGCGCGAGACTGACGGTCGCGCCATGGAACGGAATGGACGTCGGAGGCCAGTGCCCGGAATCGCACAGCATAGACGAGAACATCGGGCCCGGAACGTTCCGCTTCGTAGTAACAAGCTGCGACGGCAAGGATCGCTTCGAGGGCGATCCATTCGACATGCCTGGCGAGACCCCGCCGCCGCCCTACATGCCCGACGCGAAGAAGTGACGCCATGAGACTCGCGGGAACGTTGGCGCTCGCGCTCCTGACCTCATGCGGCAACCATCCGGTAAAACCGGCAGCAGAAACGCAGGAAACCCGAGTTCCACCGGATATTGCAATCAAGAACCTGGACAAGCCAGGCTCACTGATGGTTGAGAACCACGGCCCGACACGCACACTAGGCAAACGGATCGCGGTCGAAGCGCAACGCGAGGGCCGCTGGGAAGACACCGACATCGACATGAAACTGGAGACGCGCTGCGAAGAAGCCGAACCGCCGCAAGCCTGCGTGGAGCTGCCGAGTGGCGCTTCGATGGCGCCCGTCTCGTGGGACGGGCACTCCTGCGGCGGACAGTGCAGGGACCAGTGCCCCATTAACAGCTACATCGGACCCGGAACATTCCGGTTCGCATTGACAAGCTGCGATGGCAAGCAGCGCTGGGAAGGCGCGCCGTTCGAACTGCCCGCCCAACCGCCGCCGCCCGATACGCCGGATGCGAAGAAGTGAAACCGTGAAACTCGCGCCCCGGATCGCGCGTCCGCTACTTCGCCGCTGCCTTCACGGCCTCGACTTCGATTTCGATCTTGTCGCCGACCACCACTCCGCCGCCATCGAGCGGCGTGTTGAAGGTGGCGCCGGAGTCGCGGCTATTTCTCGACCACTTTGACGTCGCTCGAACGGTCAATCGCCAGATTCGCCCGGCCGAACGACGCCGTGGATGGGAGAGAGATGTGGATCTCCCTCTGCATGGCGATCTCGATCCTGCCGCTCGAGAGGACGAGCGCAAGGATGTGGCCGCCGGCGGTCGCTTCCTGGTTCAGAAAATGCAAGTGATAGCCGGGAACATTGGTTCCTTTGGCGAACTCGGGGCAACGAAACCCGGCCACAACGCCGTCGACGTTTCGCGAATGGAACACCGGCTGCGTTCTGGCGACCTCGGTCAAGGACCCGTAGGGCGGCTGTTGGCGAGGGAAGATACGCACGCTGACCGATTCGAAGCGGCCATTCACGCGGACGGCGTAGTACCAATTCGCGCTCGGCAAGGCGGCGTCAATTCGCTGCTTCAAGTCCTCGAGCGTCAAACGGCCATCGACCGGGATGACGATATCCGGGACGAAGGTGGTGACGGAGGCAAACGGCGTGCGCATCTCGTCGCGCACGGGGCGCGCCTTGCCGTCGGACGTGATCTGGAAGTAGCGGCCGTCGAAGGCGATCATCTCGCCATCCAGGCCGTTGAACGTGCCGATGCCAAAATCGCCGTGCTTCCGCAACTCGCCGTACGTCATGTCGCCGTCGTAGACGCCCTGCACCAGAGCATCGATGGTGGACGTCTGAAAGAACTCGCCGCGCGACTGACCCGAGAGCGCGCCCGCGGCCGCGAGGAGTAACACGAGCAGGCGATTCGGCACTCTCTAAGTTTAGAGGAATCCGGTAGCACGGGTGACTACGCACGTCGTCCGGCGAAGACCCGTGGGATCTACAGCGCTTTTTTGAGCTTCCGCCGATACTCTTCGAACGCTTTGCGGCCAGCTCCGGTGAGACGGAGCAGCGTTTGCGGTACCTTGCCACGAAAGGTCTTCGCCACCTCGACGTAACCAGCCTCCTCCAGTCGCGAGAGATGACTGGAAAGTGTCCCCTTGTTCATGCCGGTTTCATGTTGCAGGTAGAGGAAGTCCGACCTGTCGACGGCGAATAGGAGGGCGACCAGCATGAGCCGCCCCGGTTCGTGAATCACCCGGTCGAGTTCGGCAATGGCCTGGATTTGCGGGTTCATTGGGCGTCCTGTGCCGGAGCTTGCGTGTGCCGAAGGTATAACCAGAAACTGATGCCGCCCGAAACCATGAACAGCGCGCCGTAAAGCGGCATGGAAAGCTCGAATGCCCCCGCCCAGGAACGGTCCGCTGGAAGGAGGGCAATTGTAACCGAGCCGCAGGCCATGGCGCACGCCACCGCCCATTTCCAGCGAACCCTTCTGGCGAAGCCGTAGGCATAGGACGCCGCGAGGTACAGGCCGATGAGCAAGGCCAGCGTCGTCATATCCCAATGCGCTCGGCGAGTGAGGAATAAGCCGACGGACAACGCCGAGACGGCCATGGCGATGAAAAAGGGGCGCCAGAATGTGTCGCGCTTCCGGTACTCGACGAACCCGGTGCGAGGATAGGTGATGCGCTCCTTGATCGCCTTGCTCCCGTAGTGGATGATCGAGAGCATCAACCCGAAATAGATCCAGAAGACCCACGCTTGATCCCAGATCGAATGCTGGGGCGCGTGGGCCTGGATCCACTTGAAAAGCGTGTAGCAGAGGAGCATAAAGCCGATGCCCAGCTCACCCACGCCATCGATATTGTAATACGCCTTCGGGCGCTCCAGCAGACTTCCGATTCGATCCATATTCATTCTCCGCTACCGGCAACGGCATTGCCGGCGGGGCGCGCCGCCGATTCCGGGAAGCGCCGCCCTTGTTGCGTTCAGCAACTAGTTTGCACTGCCAACCAGTTGGTGTCAATATGGCAATTTTCGACATATTGAATCTCCCCCTTCGCCGGTTGGTGGCACAGCGACGCGCTTGCCAGAGAGTCTGCACGGTAACGCTGACCCGTCCGGGCAGAACCGTAATCCGTCCCTAAGTGCGCACCTCGCAGGTGCGTTGCCAAAGGCGGCGGTCGGGTATATGGCAGGACCGCCGGTTTCTCTCGCGCCTGCTTACGGACGGAATACGGGCACAACCGGGCGGTGCGGGGCGGTCTGGCGAGGCCGCTGGAATGTGCGAAAATACGCTCGTGCGGCTCGTGCTGGCAGTCCTCTTGTCTTCGCACCTCGTACACGGCGCGGTGGCGCGGATTCCCGTCAAGTCGAACGTGGCACTAAAGCCCAGCGAGGCTTACGTCCTCACCAGGGACGTGGCTGGACCGGTGGAGATTGGCTGGGAGGCCGTGCAGTCGAAGCCATGCAAAATCGATTGCGTCCAGGTCACCTATCTGCCCACGAAGCTTGTGTTTGCCGCGCGGAGCGGGTTGGGAAAATATTCGCCGGTGGACGGGAAGATCGCGGTCGAGTACAAGAACATTTCGAGCGAACCAATCACCATCAACATCTTCCGGTTGCAACGGACCTGCGATGCCGAGGCTTGCCGGTTTCTGGCCAGCGGCCAGAAAGGCAGGGTGCTGGTCTACAAGGTGGACGAATTCAAGACGATCACGACCAGCAAGGATGAATCGTACTCCGTCATTACCGGCACAACGACGCTGGGGCGGCCGTTTCGCGTGCGTGTAGTGTGGTGGACCGATGACAAGATGGCGCTATTCCATTGCGCGCAGTTCATCCAGAGGTATCTATCCAACCACACCGGGAAGGATCAATACCGGCCGTATATCCTTTCCGGGATGGCCATCGGCGAGGGGAACGACATCGTCTTGAAATCGATCGACACCTGCGTGCCCAAGGCGCCGAACTTCGGGGTGTCGGACGCGAACGTCTTCAAATAGCAGTGCACGAATTACCTGGACAAGACATCCGTGCGCAGCCGCGTCCATCCGTCGCAAGGGTGCCCCCTGAGCGGAGAGTCGCCACCGACCGCCGATGCCCACTTTCCGGATAGCGCGATCCACCCGGAACATCGGCGCGATGTCCCATGGATTATCCGAGAGCCGGCCCGGCATGGCCTGCGCGGGCTACGCGTAGGCTATTGGGTGTCTCTTGAGCCAGTGCTGGTCGCGGGCGTCGCCGATATTCTTGGCGGCCCGGCGGGCCATCGCCGACGTAGCCTCGCGCGAGCCCCAGGCAACGCCTCCGGCGAAACCTAGGATGCCTCCAAGCAAACCGCCCGCCAGAGCGCCCCGGCCAGACCTGCTCTTCGTCGCCAGGCACACGCTCAGCGCGCCGACAGCAACCCCGACGGTGGCCGGCACCCAGGCGGCGCGAGCGGCGCGAGCATACTCCCGCGCAAGCGCCCCATTGCGCGCGCTGTCGCCCGCCGCGCTATCGGCATTCGGACCGGATTCAAACGGCTTCCGAGAGTGGGCAGACTCGGACTTGAGTAACGCAGGAGTTCTCATTGATCTTCTCCAATACCATCATACCCATTAAGATGTTGAGATCGTATTAATGCCCGCAATCGGCGGGATGGCCGCGGGGCCACCTGCTCACAGTCTGCCCGCCCGTGCGTAGCGCAGAAACGTCGACGCCTTCTCCCATAGCCCGGGGGAGCGATTGCAGAGAGAGGAGCAAGGCCGCCGGCACTCCCTGATGGCACGACGCACAGCGCGAGCGCGTTCGCTTCTCCAGGTTTGCCGAACGGGACCGTCGTCTACATGCCCGAACGCGGTGTGCTTGACATCGCACATATAGAGGATGCCCGAGGGATCGATCTGCAAGTCCGTCTGCCCCAGCATGCAGCGGCCGCGCGTGATTTGAAACGATTCCGGACGGATGAAGTGCTCCCGCATCTCCCGCAGCGGGCGCAACGGCATCTCCATGCGAGCCGGGCGCCGGCCCTGTCGATTCAACTCGTCGATGGAGTGTTCGAGCGGCTCCAGGTCGCGGACGAACAGGTCGCTTTCGCGATGCCAGTCCGCCCGCGATTCCGGTCGGCCCGGGGACTCGACCAATGGCTGAAACAGAATGCGGTCTACGCCGAGCTCTTCGGCCCACTGGGCGTATTCGGCCAACTGCGGCGCGGTTTCACGCATGATAATGCAGATCAGCGAGACGGACATCGCCGGCCGCTCACGTTTAACGCGGCGAATTACTTCGGTTACGACGTGGTGGAGCCCGGGAATTCCGCGATGGCGGTCGTGAATGGCCGCATCCTTGCCATCGAGCGAGAAGGTGATGGACCTCAGGCCGGTGTTTATCAGGTTGCGATAATCGCGTTCGGACTGAAGGGCCAGACCATTCGAGATGAGGTTGACGGTGAACCCGAGATCAACGGCTCTTCGGATAATGTCGTAGATTCCTGGCTTCAACAGGACCTCACCGCCGATAAAGCGCAGGCGGAGCGTGCGGGTCCACGAGTGCAATTCATCGAGCAGTGCGATCCAGCGTTCGGCAGGAAGTTCGTTGCCCACGTCTCCTGTCCGCCAGAGGTCGCACATTAGGCAACGGCAGTTACAGCGATGCGTCAAGACCATGGCGACCTTCTCGGGAGCAGCCAGCCCACGCAGGAGGTGGCGATCGAAGCTCTGCAGCAAGTGCCGAAAGCCATAGACGGCGGCCTTCCTGCCTATGTCGATCAGGGTCATTCCGGCTCCGCTCGTTCCGCGGCCGTGCTCCCCGGGATTGCCATCACCCGATTCATCGTGCGGGGGCTCATGGGAGTCCACTGGGTTTACGCGCCTCGTAGCGCGGATTTCTTCCGCAGCAGCGTGACGCAGTTGTCGTTTACTTGCATCTTACCGGAAATTTGCGCGGCCACATGAGCGGAGAGTCGTCGCCGAGGAAACTGACCCACCGGCGTTGGCGGGCATTCGCCCCGGATCGCGCGCCGGCTATTTTGCCGCCGCCTTCACGGCCTCGACTTCGATTTCGATATCGACCTTGTCGCCGACTACCACTCCGCCGCCATCGAGCGGCATGTTGAAGGTGAGGCCGAAGTCGCGGCGATCGATCGACGCTTTGGCCGAGAAACCGAGTCGTACGCCGCCCCACGGGTCCTTGCCCTTGCCCAGAAACTCGGCCACCAGCACGACCGGCTTGGCGATGCCGCGAATGGTCAGGGTGCCCGACACTTTGTACGATTCCGCGCTGAGCTTTTCGACCCGCGTGCTCTGGAAGGTGAGCGCGGGGCGATTGGCGGCATCGAAGAAATCGGCCGACCGCAGGTGCTCGTCGCGCTTGGGCTCCCGGGTATCGATGCTAGCGGCTTCCATGGTCGCCTCGACCTTGGAATTAGTCACGTCCGCCTCATCGAGCGAAAGCGTGCCGCTCCATTTCAAAAACTGGCCCCGCACCTTCGCCACCATCAGGTGCCGCACGGAAAACCCGATGCTCGAATGCACGGGGTCGAAATCCCACTTCTCTTGCGCCATGTTGCCCTCCTACATTGGTATGGTAACCATACCAATCGGCATGGTGCATCGCAAGGCCGGCGCCGCAGTGCCGCACGCCAAGAACGTGCGCCCGGCATGATAACGCTAACCCGTCCTACCCCATTCGCCCGGTATGACTTGCGCGCGACCCGCTACTTTGGGTTAACCTGGACTCTTCACGAGGAAAAACGACATTGCCAAGGGCCAAAATCACGGCGTTGGGGTGCTATACGCCTCCACGCGTCCTCACCAATCAGGATTTGGAAAAGATGGTCGATACCAACGACCAGTGGATCATGGAGCGCGTCGGCATCCGCGAGCGTCATATTGCGGAAGCGAGCGTGGCGACCTCCGATTTGGCGGTGGCAGCCGCCCGGGTTGCGCTCGAACAGCGCGGCATCGATCCCACGGAAATTGAGGTCATCATCGTTTCCACGGTCACGCCGGACCACATGTTCCCCTCGACCGCCTGCCTGGTGCAGAACGGACTGGGCGCCAAGGGCGCGTGGGGGTTCGACCTTGTCGCGGCGTGTTCGAGCTTCGTCTACGGCACGACCACGGGCGCCAACCTGGTCATGTCGGGCCGTTATAAGAAGGTGCTGGTGATCGGCGCCGACACGATGAGCCGCATCATCGATTACACCGACCGCGCCACCTGCGTTCTGTTCGGCGATGGCGCCGGAGCGGTGCTGATCGAACCGGTCGAGGAGAGCGACGGCGAACTCGGGTTCGTCGATTTTCTGGGCGAAATCGACGGCTCGGGCGGCGATGCGTTGATCATGCCGGCGGGCGGCAGCCGCTTGCCCCCGTCGCACGAGACCGTCGACAAGCACCTGCACTACGTACACCAGGATGGCCAGAGGGTTTTCAAATACGCCATCCGCAAGATGTACGAAACCTGCCGCGATCTGCTGGCACGCAACGGGCTCACGGCGGCGGACGTGGGAGTCATGATTCCGCACCAGGCCAACCTGCGCATCATTAAGGGCGTGGGCGAGCGCCTGGGCATCGCGCCGGAGAAAGTCGTGATCAACATCGACCGCTACGGCAATACGACCGCCGGCACGATTCCGCTCGCCACGCGCGACGCCATCAGCCAGGGCCGCCTCAAGAAGGGCGACCTGGTGCTGTTCGCCGCCGTGGGCGCCGGTTGGACGGTTGGCGCCAGCCTGTGGAAATGGGCATATTGAGCTAGCTGGCCGCGGACGCAGGGTGGGGCGGGCGCTTCCGCCTGCCAACCCGCGGCTCCCCCGGCGTCTTCACCGCTCGTCTATTTCGGCGGTTGGCAGGCGGAAGCGCCTGCCCCACCCGTGTACGGCTTGTAGCCGCCGCGGCGCATGGCTTCGAGCGCGGAGGCTTCCGATTCCGGCAGCACGTAGAAGAAGGCGCCGGTACGCGTGGTCACGAAGATGATGCCGCCGCGATACTCGTCGGCCTCGACGCCGAAATCCACGCCGGACTCTGTCAACCACGCCTCCAACTTGAGCGCGTCCTTGAGCCGCTTGGCGATGTAGATCAACACCGGCTCCTTGCCGTCGAAAAAAGCGGGTTCCTGTTTCATCGGTCGTCCGCTACCAGTGTAAGCGGGATGGGCGGGCGGAGCGCACGGCAAGGCTCAGTGCGCGCCCTTCGCCCGCAACAGATTGACCACCTTCGTCCGTCTATTGGCGATCGCCAGTTGCAACGGCGTAAAACCCTCGCGGTCCTCGGCCTGGATGTTGGCGCCCTTCGCCAGTAGCAGCTTCACCATGGCGGCACTCAGATCATTCGCCTCGGCGCTGTCGGAGCCGTCGCCAACGATTGCCCAGTGTAGGGCCGTTTGTCCATCATTGTCCTTCGCTTCCGTGTTGGCGCCCTTCTCCAGCAGCATCCTTACGAGATCGAGGCCGCCCTGGTCGATCGCTACGTGCAGAGCCGTGTTGCCGTGGCTGTCGCTGACCTCTACATGGGCGCCCTTTTCGAGCAGCAGCCGCGCAATCTCGGTGTTGCCGTCGGAGATGGCGCTAATTAGCGCCGTGGTGCGGTCGTTGTTCCTCGCCTCGACGTCGGCGCCCTTGGCCAGCAACAGTTTCACCGCGGCGGCATTGCCGACGTCAACGGCTAGGCGAAGCGCCGTGTCGCCGGCACTTGTCGCCTCGATCTTGACGCCCTTTTCCAGGAGCAAATCCACAACCTCGACCTTGCCCTGGCAGATCGCCCACATCAACGGCGTGTAACCGGACGCGCCGTCGTCCCTGGCCTCCGCGTCGGCGCCGCTTTCAAGGAGCAGCCTGACAACTCCGGCGCTCGCCCCCGAAGCTGCGTGAATCAACGCAGTGAAGCCGCCGTGGTCCTTTGCTGAGATGTTGGCACCCCTCGCCAGCAGCAGCTTAACAACCTCGAACCGGCCATGCTCCGCGGCTCTGATCAGCGGGGTGTCACCCGCAGAGCCGTCCCGAGCTTCGATGTTGGCGCCCTCGGCCAGAAGTTGTGCCACCGTCGCGGCGTCGCCAGCCTGGGCAGATCGGAGCAGTTGCTCATCGCGGCTGAGAGCGCCGGTCTGGCCCGCCGCTGATTGGCTCAACAGGAGAACTGCAGGAACCATGATTGTGACGAATGCGTTTTTCATCGCGACCTCCTCCGCAAGTCCTCGCTACCGATCATGACCGCAAGACTCGCGCCGCCTTCGGTTGTTAGTACCTGCAACCGCAGCGGCCATTCAGATAAAAGGCGACCTCACACTTGCGCCTCGACCTCAGCCCGTCGATCGTGTCCGGGGAGTCCCCAACGGCTGAGAGGATCACGTCGAGCGCCTTCCGAACCTCACCGTAGTTGATGTGGTTGGCGACCGTCCCAAACTTCAGGGCAGCGTTGCCGGCGAAACTCGTCAGCGCGTCGAATTCGTACTGCACCAGGTGCACATGGAAGGCGTCCCTTACCCACTGCTCCTGGGGCGGCAGGTAAGCGTTCATGAGTTTCTTCTGATTAGCCACGTCCAGACTTACCAGATCCCTATTCTGCTTCACAAATGCGTCCGCGGCGGCGCCATTCATACCAGCCGCTTGCGATACCTTCGCGGCGTCAATCGGCTTTCCCTTTACGTCGATGAGGTCTTTCAGATCGTTCTGTACTTGTTCTTTGGTCCTTTGCCACATGTCGTAGCCGGGGCCGAGGGTCACGCCGCTCTTGCCCTTGGGCCAGTGCAGATGTCCGGTCGTCGAGCCGTCGCGGGCTTCGTGATAGAAAATGAAGTCCTTGCCAGCATCCGAGATGTGCATCGTCACAGGCGGATAGGAAAGCTCCAGTGACGGGTGATATGTCACGGGATCGAACGGAACTCCAAACAAAGGGTGCATCACCAGACTGTCCGTCGGCCCGACACCCAGGGAGAGCCTACCGATCAGCGGCCCGCTGAACGTGCCCAATGCCTCAAGATCCCACTTGTTCACATTGCCCCCCGGTATCATGTGGTTCTCGCGCCGGAACTCGCGCAGCGCCTGTTCGGTTGGGCCATCGAAAAAGCCGTTCACCGGTCCATGGTAAAGGCCGGCATTTTTCAGTCCCTGTTTCAGTAGAAGTATCAGCTTCTCGTCTTCTCTTGGCCGGGCAACCCGGGGATCCCTCATGCCCTTGCGCAAGTAC